>NZ_CAUQPH010000057.1:0-23891 GCF_963519925.1 uncultured Stenotrophomonas sp.
GGCCAGCAGGGCCTGGGCCAGCTGCATGTCGCTGGCGTCGCGCTGGGCGGCGCCGGTTTCGCGCAGGTGCAGGAGCGCCGCTTCCAGGCGGGCACCACGGATGGCGCCATCGGTGGCCACGAACGCGGCTGCGTCTTCGCGCGCGTCCACCACCACCTTGTCATCGTCCGAGCTGGACGAACCGGCCGAGGAGGCACCGGACGCCGAACCCGCCGAGGAGCCGGCGAAGCTGGAGGCGAATGCCGAAAGCGGCAGGGCGAGCACGGCAAACAGCAGGATCGATCGCTTCATCTTGGGTTCGTTGAGGACAGGAAGAGGCAAAGCGTATCGGCTATGTGAAATCCTGTCGCCTGTTACAGGTCGAACACCTTGCCGGGATTCAGCAGCCCTTGGGGATCAAACGCACGTTTGACCGCCTTCATCAGCGCGATTTCGGCTGCACCGCGGGTGCTGTCCAGGTAGCCCTTCTTGACCAGGCCGATGCCATGCTCGGCCGAGATGCTGCCGTCGAAATCCTTCAGCACCTGCGCCAGCAGCTTGGTCACGTGCTCGCACTGCTGCAGGAACCGCGCATCGTCGGTGTCGTCGGGCTTGAGCACGTTGATGTGCAGGTTGCCGTCGCCGATATGGCCGAACCAGACCACGTCGAAGTGCGGATACGCCTCGCCGATCAACGCCTGGGTGCGCGCCATGAAGGCCGGCATGGCCGAGATCCGCACCGACACGTCGTTCTTGTAGGGCTTGTAGCGCGCCACCGCCTCGGTGATGCCTTCGCGCAGGCGCCACAGCTGCGCGGCCTGCGCATCGCTGGTGCTGATCACCCCGTCACTGACCCAGCCCTGCTCCATGCAGGCCTCGAACGCAGCCATCGCCGCCGCCTCCTGCGCTTCGTCGTCGGCCGCGAACTCGGTGACCACATAGAACGGGTGGACCTCTGCGAACGGCGCCTGCGCGCCATGCGCCAGCACGTGCTCCAGCGCACGGTCGGTGAAGAACTCGAAAGCCTGCAGCTGCAGCCGCTCGCGGAACGCCGCGAACACCTGCATCAGCACCTCGAACGACGGAAGCGCCAGCAGCATGACGTTGCTGGCCGGCGGCGGATCGGTGAGCTTCAGGGTGGCCTCGACGATCACCCCGAGCGTGCCTTCCGACGCGATCAGCAGCTGGCGGAAGTCGTAGCCGCTGGAATTCTTGATCAGCCCCTTGTTCAGCTCGAGCAGTTCGCCACTGGCGGTGACCACCTTCAACCCCGCAATCCACTCGCGCGTATTGCCGTAGCGGATCACGCGGATGCCGCCGGCATTGGTGGCGATGTTGCCGCCGATCGAGCAGGAGCCGCGTGCGGCGAAGTCCACCGGGTAGATCAGCCCGTGTTCGCGCGCGGCGTTGTGCACGGCTTCCAGCGCCATGCCGGCCTGCACGGTCAGGGTGCGGTCGACCGCATCGAAGGCCAGCGGCTTGTGCATGCGCTCCAGGCTGAGCACCAGCTCACCGTGGGCGGCCACGGCGCCCCCGCTCAGGCCGGTACGCCCGCCTGACGGCACCACCGCTACGCCCTGCGCACTGGCCCAGCGCAGGATGGCCTGCACCTCGGCCACCGTGCCCGGCAAGGCAACCGCCAGCGGCGCCGGCGTCCAGCGCCGGGTCCAGTCCCGCCCGTAATGCTCCAGGTCGGCCGGCTCGGTAGTGAGCCGCAGCCCGGGGCAGTCCTGCAACAGCGAATCAAGGCGCGGATCGGTCATATGAACAGAGGAGCCAGGGCAATCCCAAAGGGTAGCGCACGCAGGGAACGGTGTCGCCGTTCCCAACGTCGCTTGCCGACGGCCCGAAGGGTGCCCGGCCGTGGCCGGGCATACTGTTAGTCGTGCGACCTCGCCAACAATTGGTCGCATCTGAAACCGTCGACCCTCCCCATGGCGCACCGCACCATCCCCGCCCCGTTCTGGCATAGTGGTCAGCTCCCGCCCAACATGCTGCCGCTTGCCCATGTCGCCGAAGAAGACCTCGTTCCCGAAGCAGGATATCCGCGTGCTGTTGCTGGAGGGGGTGAGCCAGACCGCGATCGACGTGTTCAGCGCCGCCGGCTATTCGCAGATCGAACTGCACAGCAAGGCGCTGCCCGAAGACGAGCTCAAGGCGCGCATCGCCGAGGCGCACATCGTCGGCATCCGCTCGCGCACCCAGCTCAGCGCCGAGGTGCTGGCCCACGCCAAGCGACTGATGGCGGTGGGCTGCTTCTGCATCGGCACCAACCAGGTGGACCTGGAAGCGGCCGAGCTGGCCGGTATTCCGGTGTTCAACGCGCCCTACTCCAACACCCGCAGCGTCGCCGAGCTGGTCATTGCCGAAGCGATCATGCTGACCCGCGGCATTCCGCAGAAGAACGCCGAATGCCACCGCGGCGGCTGGTCCAAATCGGCCGCCGGCAGCCATGAAGTGCGCGGCAAGACCCTGGGCATCGTCGGCTATGGCCACATCGGCACCCAGGTCGGGGTGATGGCCGAAGCGATGGGCATGCAGGTGATCTTCCATGACATCGAAACCAAGCTGTCGCTGGGCAATGCCCGTGCTGCGATCGACCTGGACGACCTGCTGGCGCGCGCCGACATCGTCACCGTGCATGTCCCGGAAACGGCAGCCACGCAGTGGATGATCGGCGCGGCGCAGCTGGGGAAAATGCGTCCTGGCGCGCACCTGATCAACGCCGCGCGCGGCACCGTGGTGGATATCGACGCGTTGGATGCGGCGCTGCGCTCGGGCCACATCGGAGGTGCGGCGCTGGATGTGTTCCCGGTCGAACCGAAGGGCAACGGCGATGCGTTCGTGTCGCCGCTGACCGCGCATGACAACGTGATCCTGACCCCGCACGTGGGGGGCAGCACGCTGGAAGCGCAGGACAACATCGGCGTGGAGGTGGCGGCGAAGCTGGTGCGTTACAGCGACAACGGCAGCACGCTGTCGGCGGTCAACTTCCCTGAAGTCACCCTGCCCGAGCACGAAGACAGCCTGCGCCTGCTGCACATCCACCAGAACGTGCCGGGCGTGCTGTCCCGGGTCAACGAGATTTTCTCGCGCCACAACGTCAACATCGACGGCCAGTTCCTGCGCACCGACCCGAAGGTCGGCTACGTGGTGATCGACATCACCGCCAGCGAGGAACAGGCGGCGGCGGTGCGCGAAGAGCTGGCGGCGATTCCGGGCACGCTGCGCACGCGCGTTCTGTATTGATCCAGCGCATGACGACCAACGGTCGTCAGCTACCGTATCGGGCATGACGACCAACGGTCGTCATCTACCGCGTGGGGCGTGACGACCGACGGTCGTCATGCCGCACCGGGGATGCCGAACGATGGCTGTACACACCGGTAGGTACCGACCGTTGGTCGGTACGGACTCACCGCGCCAGCCACCGTCTGGCCATGCGCGGCAACGAATCGTCCCCGTCTGGCGTCTCGATCGCGGCATTGGCCACATCGGTTACCTCGCGCCATGCCAGCGCCAACGATTCCTCGCTGATCGCGAATGCCTCGCTACCCACGGCCCGCACCACATACCGCGCGTCGTAGTGCCAATGGCCGGGGACGTCAGGTCGTTCCGGGATCCAGTGCTTGTCGATATCGAACAGCACAGCCCCATCCTCCAGCACCAGCCCGGTCAGGCCGGACTCCTCCTCGGCCTCGGTCAGCGCAACCTTGGCCAGGTCGCGCTCGCCGTCGGCATGCCCGCCCAGCTGCAGCCAGCGGTTCAATTTCCGGTGGTGGGTCAGCAGCACGCGCGCGCCATCGGCGCTGACCAGCCACGCACTGCCGGTGAAATGGCCGGCCAGGCGGCTGCGCAGGAAGGGATTCTCCGCGTCGTCGAGCAGTGTGCCGAATTCGTCAGCCAGCGCGGCATGCTCGGGGTGGCGACGGGCGTAATCGGCCAGTTGCGCGCGCAGCGCGAGGTCAAGTCCTACAACGGATTCAGGGATTTGGGGCATGGCAGGCCGGGCAGAAGGCGGATTTGGCCAATTATCGCCCGGCATGCTGCATTTGCGCTTGTAAGCAGGCTCAGGCTTTGGCTAAGGTACAGCGGGTCGTCCGATTGGGGCGGCCGACCATGAACTCAAGGGTCTGCGGCGATGGATCGCAGGCCCGTCATTGCTGTAGCGGGGCAATGCCCCGCTCTACCGTCTTTTTCCTGGGAAGCACTGCATGCTGAAGTCTCTGTTGAGGGTCAAACCGGTCGAACCGGCCGGCCACGTCGATGCCGGCGAGCCGATTGAAGGCAGCCTGGATGGCGAAGCCTCGCTGAAACGGACCCTCACGGCGAAACATCTCATCATGCTGGGTATCGGTGCGGTGATCGGCGCGGGTATCTTCGTGCTGACCGGCCAGGCCGCTGCCAACCATGCCGGCCCGGCAGTGATGCTGTCGTTCGTCATCGCCGGCTTCGCCTGCGCCCTGGCCGGCCTGTGCTACGCCGAGTTCGCGGCGATGATGCCGGTCTCCGGCAGTGCCTACTCCTACTCCTACGCCACCCTCGGCGAAGGCATGGCCTGGTTCATCGGCTGGTGCCTGGTGCTGGAGTACCTGTTCGCCTCGGCCTCGGTCGCGGTCGGCTGGTCGGCATACCTGATCAGTTTCATTACCACCACCCTGCACATGCCATTCCCGGACGCGCTCAGTGCCGCGCCGATTGCCTGGACCGGCCAGGAGTTCATTTCCTCGGGCAAGCTGTTCAACCTGCCGGCGGTACTGATCGTGGCAGCGGTCTCGGGCCTGCTGTACGTGGGCGTGACCCAGTCGGCCTTCGTCAACGCGATCATCGTCGCCATCAAGGTCACCGTGATCTGCCTGTTCATCGGCTTCGGCGCGCAGCACATCGACATGGCCAACTGGACCCCGTTCATTCCGGAGAACACCGGCGTGTCCGGCGAATTCGGCTGGAGCGGGGTGTTCCGCGCGGCCACCATCGTGTTCTTCGCCTACATCGGTTTCGATGCGGTCTCCACCGCCGCCGGCGAAACCAAGGACCCGCAGCGCAACATGCCGATCGGCCTGCTCGGCTCGCTGGCCGTGTGCACCATCGTCTACATCATCGTCTGCGCGGTGCTGACCGGCATGATGCCGTACACCCTGCTTGGCACCGACAAGCCGGTGGCGACCGCGCTGGAGCCGTATGCGAGCCTGTCGTGGCTGAAGACCGCGGTGGAGATCGGCGCCATCGCCGGCCTGTCCTCCGTGGTGCTGGTGATGATGATGGGCCAGACCCGCATCGCCTACACGATCTCGCGCGATGGCCTGATCCCGAAGATCTTCGGCAAGGTCCATGCCCGCTTCCGCACCCCGTACTGGGCCACCATCGTGGTCGGCGTGCTGGCCGCCGCCCTGGCCGGCCTGATGCCGCTGAACGTGCTGGGCGAACTGGTCTCGATGGGCACGCTGCTGGCCTTCGCCACCGTCTGCATCGGCGTGCTGGTGCTGCGCTATACGCGCCCCGAGCTGCCCCGTCCGTTCCGCGTACCCGCCGTGTGGCTGATCTGCCCGGTCGGCGCGCTGGCCTGCCTGTTCCTGTTCTGGCAGGCGTTCGTGGTGCACTGGCACCTGTTCGTGGGCTGGACCGTGCTGGGCCTGCTGATCTACTTCGGCTATGGCATGCGCCACAGCAAGCTCAACAAGGTTTCGTGATCCCATGCTGAAACAACTGTGGGCCACCAAGCACCCGCACGCCGCCCATGAAGATGCCAACGGGCTGAGCCTGAAACGCACCCTGGGCCCGTGGGGCCTGACCGCGCTGGGCATTGGCGCGGTGATCGGCGGCGGCATCTTCGTCATCACCGGGCAGGCCGCGGCCAACCACGCCGGCCCGGCGATCATGCTGTCGTTCGTGCTGGCCGCGATCTGCTGCGCGTTCTGCGCCATGGCGTATGCGGAATTCGCCTCGATGGTGCCGGTGTCCGGCAGCGCCTACACCTACACCTACGCCACCTTCGGCGAGCTGGCGGCCTGGTTCATCGGCTGGATGCTGGTGCTGGAGTACGGGGTGTCGGCCTCGGCGGTGGCGGTCAGCTGGACCGGCTACTTCCTGAGCCTGCTCAGTCATTTCGACATCTACCTGCCATCGGCGCTGGTGAGTGCACCGCTGGACGCGCAGCTGCGCCCCACCGGCGCGATCGCCAACCTGCCCGCCGCCATCCTGGTGCTGCTGCTGACCTGGCTGTGCTACGTGGGGATCAGCAAGTCCTCGGCCATGAACATGGCGATGGTGGTGCTGAAGACCGGGCTGATCGTGCTGGTGATCGTGGTCGGCTGGAAGTATGTGGACCCGGCCAACTGGTCGCCGTTCATCCCGGCCAACGAAGGACCCGGCAAGTTCGGCTTCGAAGGCGTGCTGCGCGGCGCGGCGATGGTGTTCTTCGCGTACATCGGCTTCGAGGCGGTGTCGGTGGCGGCGCAGGAATCGCACCGGCCGCAGCGCGACATGCCGATCGGCATGCTGCTGTCGCTGGTGATCTGCACGGTGCTGTACATCGCCATGGCGGCGGTGATGACCGGGCTGGTGCCCTACACCCTGCTGGGTACCGACGAGCCGGTGGTGACCGCGGTGGCCGCCCATCCCAGCCTCGGCTGGCTGCGGGTGGTGGTCGAGATCGGCGCGTTGATCGGGCTGTCGTCGGTGGTGCTGGTGATGGTGATCGCGCAGCCGCGCATCTTCATGATCATGGCCAACGACGGGCTGCTGCCGAAGGTGTTCACCCGGATCCACCCGACCTACCGCACGCCGCACATCAACACGGTGATCACCGGCATCGGCATCGCCCTGCTGGCCGCGCTGTTCCCGCTGGACGTGCTGGGCGAGCTGACCTCGATGGGCACGCTGATCGCGTTCGCGGCGGTCTGTGCCGGCGTGATGATCCTGCGCCGCACCCAGCCGGACCTGCCGCGTCCGTTCCGCATCCCGGCCGCCTGGCTGGTCTGCAGCCTGGGCGTGCTGAGCTGCCTGGCCCTGCTGTCAGCCATGACCCTGCACAACTGGATGCTGATGGGCGTCTGGACCGTGATCGGCTTCGCGATCTATTTCGGGTACAGCTTCAAGCACAGCCGCCTCCGCGGCTGATGCGAACCTGGCCAGGCCGAAATCCGGTAGGTGACGACCGTTGGTCGTCACCCCTGGCCCTGCCCCGGGAACCTGCTTTTAACGCGCAACGCCGTTAAAATGCCCCTATGAACAACATCCCCTACGACACGGCGCGCCTTAGCGACCTGGCCCAGGTGCTGATCGACAACATCCGCGAGCTGGCCCAGGCCGGCTGGACGCCGGCGACCAGCAGCAACTTCTCGCACCGGCTGGATGACCAGCATGCGGCGATCACCGTGTCCGGCAAGGACAAGGGCCGCCTGATCGAAGACGACATCATGGTGGTCGACTTCGACGGCAAAGCCGTGGGCCGGCCACTGCGCCCGTCCGCCGAGACCCTGCTGCATACCCAGCTGTATCGCCGCTTCCCGGAAATCGGCTGCGTGCTGCACACCCATTCGACCGTGCAGACCATTGCCTCGCGCCTGTACGCGGCCAACGGTCATATCCGGCTGGAAGGGTATGAACTGCTGAAAGCCTTCCATGGCAACAGCACCCATGAAACCGCCGTCGACGTGCCGGTGTTCGCCAACACCCAGGACATGGATGAGCTGGCGGCCAAGGTAGAGCAGAAGCTCGATGAAGGCTGCATGTGGGGTTACCTGATCGACGGGCATGGCCTGTACGCGTGGGGCCGGGACATGGCCGAGGCGCGTCGCCACCTCGAGGCGTTCGAGTTCCTGCTGCACTGCGAGCTGGAACTGCGGAAGCTGCGCGGGCCCTGAGGCGTTACCGGTTGGGCGGATGCCGCGTGGGCCGGCCAACGGCCGGCGCTACCGGGCGTGGCGGTTGGGACACTGAATTCCGGGACGGCTGAATGGTTGCCGGGCAGAGCCCGGCACTACACACTGTTGTCCCCCCTCGCCGTTCAAGCTGCCGCCATGAGCCGACTGCGCATTTATAACCACGACGCCCCCGACACCCCGCTGCTGGATACCCAGGACGGCGCGACCATTGCTGCCGAGCTGGAGAAGATCGGGGTGACCTTCGAACGCTGGCAGGCCGCCCATGAGGTTGCCCCGGGCGCCAGCCAGGACGAGGTGTTCGCCGCCTACCGTACCGACATCGACCGGCTGGTCGCCCAGCACGGCTTCAAGAGCGTGGACGTGGCCTCGATCGCCCCGGACAACCCTAACCGCGCCGAGCTGCGGAAGAAATTCCTCGATGAGCACTTCCACAAGGAAGACGAGGTCCGCTTCTTCGTCGCCGGCTCCGGTCTGTTCACCCTGCACGTAGGGGACAAGGTGTACGAGATCGAGTGCGTGAAGGATGATCTGATCGCGGTACCGGACGGCACCACCCATTGGTTCGACATGGGCGATGAACCCAGCTTCGTGGCCATCCGCTTCTTCACCGAGCCGGATGGCTGGGTCGGGCACTTCACCGGCACCGACATCGCGCAGAAATTCCCCCGCTACATTCCGACCAAGGCGTCCTGATCCATGCCCCACCCCACTGTCATCCTGACCGACATCGAAGGCACCACCAGCAGCATTTCGTTCGTCAAGAACGTGCTGTTCCCGTATGCGCGACAGGCACTGCCGGCATTCGTCGCCGCGCACGGCCAGCAGCCGGAGGTGCGTCGCTGGCTGGACGCGGTGGCGGTGGAAATCGGCGGTGCCTGCCAGGACACGCTGATCGTGGAAACCCTGCAGGGCTGGATAGACCAGGACCGCAAGCACACCGCGCTGAAGGCGCTGCAGGGCATGATCTGGGAAGCCGGTTACCGCAATGGCGACTACAAGGCCCACTTCTACCCGGAAGTGGCCGCCGCGCTCCGCGGCTGGCACGCGCAGGGCAAGCCGCTGTACGTGTACTCGTCCGGGTCGGTGCCCTCGCAGAAGCTGTTCTTTGGCTTCAGCGAAGCCGGCGACCTGACCGGCCTGGTGTCGGGGTGGTTCGACACCGAGATCGGCGGCAAGCGTGAGGCCGGCAGCTACCGCAACATCGTCAAGGCCATCGGCGTTCCTGCCGGCGAGATCCTGTTCCTCTCCGATGTGGTCGAGGAGCTGGATGCCGCGCGCGAAGCCGGCCTGCAGACCCGGTTGCTGGACCGGCGCGAGGACTATGCCATGCCGCGTATCGGCGCCGCCGCAAACGGCCATGACCGCGTCGAGAATTTCCAGCAGATCACGCTGAAGTAACGCTTTCGGTGGGGTCGGTTCCCGAACGACGCCGTGCATGGATGCACAAGTGGCGCGGCTGCAGGATGCGGATGAGCATTCCACCGCCGATAGAGGTCGCCACCTCTTTAACGCATGACCCATGCCGGAGACATCCCTCCGACGCAGGTCATGCGTCCCAGCACCCATCGCCACTACGTGCGGTCGTTCGGGAACCGACCCTACCGCCTGCGTTGGCTGCAAGATTGCAACGGCTCCCTTGGATCGTCAAAGCCAAGCTCGGTGTTCATCGCTTAGGCCCGCGGGATTCGATCCTCATCGGTCTCAATCCGAATTCCGCGGATGGAGGCAGCCGTTGCCTCCCGCCCAAACAACGCAAGTAGTTGGTACGCTTCCGACAACGTAAGTTCATTACGAATGTCTGCGTAGGTGAAACTACCGAGACCGTTGGGCGTGAACACCAAGCTGTCGATGAACCGCCTCTTTGCCCCTGGAGACAGTCGATCCAACGGCGTCTGCATCGCGCGCATGGACGCCAAGTAGGTGTGAAGGTCGGCCTCGCTCTTGATCCTGGCCAACTTTCCGGAGATCTCACGCTGCAGCGCCGCTCGGCTCTCAGCGTCCTGAGATTGCGCAGGGTTCACGGCAGCATCCGTAGTGTCCGCTTGAACGGAACCTGCCACGAAGCCAGATAGCAGTAGAGACATAAGGACAGTTTTCACAGTCAACCTCTCTAGTTGGGAGTCGGTGTTCACGGCTTCTGTCCGCGGAATCTACGCCCGCATGTGCACGAATCAAGAGCCGTTTCCGACGTCGCAACAGCTGCATCAGCGTTCCGTTGCCGACACAGGTCGTAGGGTGTTTGACGTATGGTCTGGAGGCGGCAGACCTCTCCGATGGAGGTCATGCGTCCCAGCGCCGATCCGCGTTGCGTGCGGTCGTTTGGGAACCGACCCTACCGATCCCCATCCGTGCCAGTCATTCCATCGGGCACGGCGTCGCTGGTTACCGACTGGAGATCGCGTCTGCTACCGAACGTATCCGCAGCGCCTTGCGCAGCGTTTCGAGCCCGGCACCGGCCTTCACCTTGATCCGCACCGGTTCGCCGGGGACCAGATCGATGGCGTTGTCGTCCAGGGTGGCGTCCATTCCCTCGAATTCGACCCATACGCCGCGCGCCAGCTGCGCCGAGCGCAGCTCCAGCAC
Source organism: uncultured Stenotrophomonas sp. (assembly GCF_963519925.1). Lineage (NCBI taxonomy): Bacteria > Pseudomonadati > Pseudomonadota > Gammaproteobacteria > Lysobacterales > Lysobacteraceae > Stenotrophomonas > uncultured Stenotrophomonas sp. The sequence goes on from NZ_CAUQPH010000057.1 coordinate 10,449, forward strand.
GACCTCATCGCCGTCCTGCGTCCAGCGACTGTCGATCTGCGCCTTCGGCAGCTGCATGTCCTTGGCCGCCGAGAAGTAGACCACCTGGCGCGACAGCACCCGCGTGCCATCCAGCAGTTCCACCACCGCGACCGTACGCGCAGGGTCGGCCGTGCCGAGCAGCTCGGCATCAGCGAAGCGCCCGACCTCCAGCGCCGACAGCGCAGGCACGGTCACCGCGTGCTGCTGCTTCGCAACCTGTCGGCCATCCACATCCACCACCCGCATCCGCCACTGCGCGTTCAGCGGCTGCTGCAGGTCGTTGAGAAGGCTGATGCGGGTAATGCCTTCGTCACGCAATGCCGCCACCGCATGGTCGGCGAAGAAGCGCTTCGCGTGGAAATGCAGTGCCTTCCAGCGCCCGGCGTAGTCGATGCTGGACCAGGACGCGCCCGGCCACACGTCGTTGAGCTGCCAGTACAGCGAGCCCATGGTGTAGGGGCGCGACGCGCGGTGATGCAGCGCGGCAAGCTGGATGCCTTCAGCCTGCATCACCTGGCTCAGGTACACGAAGTCGCTGAAGTCACGCGGCGTGCCGAACTCGCGCTCGATGTACTGCAACAGGCGCTGGTTGCCCTCGCCCGCCATGAACTTCTGGTGCGCGCGCACGGTGTCGCTGTCCACGCGCAGTTCGTCGGCCGGAATGATGCCCTCCAACGTGCGCAGCACCGGCCAGGCCTGCAGCCCGTATTCGGACATGAAGCGCGGCGTCTCGCGCAGGTAGGCCTGCACCGGCAGCGCCGGGTTGCCCCACACCTGCCAGTAATGCTTGTCGCCACGGGTCGAGTCGTTGGCCACGGTGTCCAGGTCGTTGCTGGGCGAACTGGACCAGTACGGCACGCCCAGTCCTTCCTCGGCCACGACCCTGCGCAGGTCGTTGCCGAACAGGTCCACATAGCCCTGCCACACGCGGGCGGCGAAGGCCGGATCTGCCGCCTTCAGGTCGCGACCGTGGCCCCAGTCCTTCCAGGCGGTTTCCTCCTCGTTGTTGCCACACCACAGCACAACGCTGGGATGGCGGCGCAGGCGGCGCACGTTGTCGCGCGCCTCGGCCACCACGTTGGCGCGGAATGCCGGATCGTAGCCGGGCTGCATGCCGCCGCCGAACATGAAGTCCTGCCAGACCAGCAAGCCCAGTTCGTCGGCGATGTCGAAGAACGCGTCGTCTTCGTAGTAGCCACCCCCCCAGTTGCGCAGCATGTTCATGTTGGCATCGCGGGCCGCGGTCAGCTCGCGGCGGATCCGTGCCGGATCAATCCGCGCCGGGAACATGTCGAACGGAATCACGTTGGCGCCCTTGGCGAAGATCGGCACGCCATTGATGACGAAGGCAAAGCCCTGCCCCCCCTTCGCATCGTCTTCCCGGCGCAGCTCCACCGTGCGCAGGCCGGTGCGGATGCTGCGCTCGGCCGCTTCCGATGTTCCGGCATCGACGCTGGCACGCACCGTGTAACGCGCCTGCTCGCCATGACCCACCGGCCACCAGCGCCGCGGCTGGTCCAGTCGAACCGGCAACGATACAGACTGCTGGCCCTTGCGCAGCATCACCGCACGCTCGACCGTCGCGGCAACCTTTCCGTCCGGATCGATCATCGCCACACGCAGCCTGGCGGTGCGCGCGGCGGCGCTCTCCACGTCCACGGCCACGGTCAGGTCGGCGCGCCGGGCATCCAGCGCTGTCGCCTGCACGGCGACATCGGTGATCCGCTGTGCGTCCCATGCCTCCAGCCGCACCGGTCGCCAGATGCCTGCGGTGACATAGCGCGGACCCCAGTCCCAGCCGAAGTGGTAGCCCGGCTTGCGCACGAAATTGCCGACCATCGCGTCGCGCGGCTCATCGCCGTAAGGCGACGGATAGTTGCCGGCGATCTTGTGCGGCATCGCCTGCACACCCGGCAGCAACGTGGTGATCGGGGAACGGAACACGATCCGCAGCACGTTGCCGGTGGCCCGCAGCTGCCCATCCACCCGCGCCCGCCAGGTGCGATGGCTGTTGTCCGCGCGCAACAGCGCACGGTCGTTGAGGCTTACCTCCGCGAACGTATCCAGGCCTTCGAAGCTCAGCTCGGCATGGGCTTCGGCCAGGGTGGCGGCATCCACGTCGAAACGGGCTTGGTACTCCCAGTCGGCCAGGCCGATCCACTGCAGGCCGGCTTCTGCCGCGCCAGCGTATGGGTCAGGAATCGCCTTGGCAGCCAACAGGTCGGTGTGCACCGATCCGGGTACCGAGGCAGGCCGCCACTGACCCGCCTCGGGATGCGCCTTCACCTGCGCGTTGCCCGGCAGCAGCCGGAACGACCACTGCGCCTGCAGCGGCGCTGCAGCAGCGGGAAGCGCATGCAGCGCAAGCAAAAGAACCAGTCCAACGCCCCGTGCCCACACCTTCATGCCCCACCCCGTAGCGCCGGGCGCTGCCCGGCCGTGCCATTGGACCGGGCGCCACCCCGGCCATGCAGTTGCACCGGGCCACGCCCGGCGTCCTTCAGTGTTTTCAGCGCACCACGTTGAGCACTTCGTAACACGCGCCCATGGTGTGGTAGTCGGTCTTGCCGGCCGGGCTCTTCTCGTTGCTGTACTTGCGGTTGTCCGCATCCAGGATGCGATACCACGCGCCATGCTGGTGGTCGATCATGTGCGCCCAGGCATAGGCCCACAAGCGGTCGTACCAGTCCCAGTACACCGCGTCGCCGGTGCGTGCGGCCAGCAGCGCCGCCGTGGCCAGCGACTCGGCCTGCACCCAGAAGTACTTGTCGTCGTCGCACACGCTGCCGTCCGGCGCGAAGCCGTAATACAGCCCGCCGCGCGTCTCGTCCCAGCTGCGGTTCACGGCGGTGTCGAACAGGTGGCGCGCGGTCGGCACCAGCCAGTCGGCCTTGACGTGGCGGTCGAGGATCAGCAGCAGCTTGGCCCACTCGGTCTGGTGGCCCGGCTGGAAACCCCAGGGACGGAACAGGTGCTTGGGATTGTCGAGGTTGTAGTTCCAGTCGATCTGCCAGTTTCGGTCGTAGTGCTCCCAGACCAGCCCGTTGCCCTGCGCCGCCTGCCGACGGGTCATGTGGTCGGCCAGCAGCAGCGCACGGTCGCGGTAGCGCGCTTCACCACTGGCCTCGAACGCGGCCAGCATCGCTTCGCACATGTGCATGTTCGCGTTCTGGCCGCGGTAGTCGCTGAAGTTCCAGTCCGCGTCCGCTTCGTCCCGGTACAGGCCGAAGTCCGGTTCCCAGAAGCGCTTCTCGAGCAGCTCCCAGGTCTCGTCCATCCAGGCGCGCGCTTCGCCGATACCGGCCTTCAGCGCGCAGCTGTAGGCCAGCAGCACGAAAGCCACGCCATAGCAGTGGTTGGTGGCATCTTCGACCACGCCGTCGCGCAGCGTCCACGCATAACCGCCGGTCGCCGGGTTGCGGTGTACCTCGCGCAGGTAGCGGATGCCATGCTCGACCGCCTTCAGGTCGTCCGGCTTGCCGAACTCGCGATAGGCCATGGCATGGTTGAACACGAAACGGGTGCTGCTCACCAGGTGGCGGTGGCCGCTGTCGTAGACGGTGCCATCGTCCAGGTAATAGTGGAAGAAGCCGCCGTTGGGGTCGATCTCGTGCGGCTGGTAGAACGCCATGGTCTGCGCGATATGCGCGCACAGGAAATCGGCCGAGCGGAAATCGGGCTGGGCGGGAACGGCGGTGGTCATGCGGCGGTTTCCTGTTGTTGCTGCAGCAGTTGCTGGACATCGGCGAGGGTCGGCATCGCGGCGAACGCGCCCTTGCGGATCACGGCCAGTGCACCCACGGCGGCACCGAAACGAATGGCCTCCTGCAGGCCGGCAGGATCGCGGCAGAAGTCGACGAAGGCCGCGCCATCGGCGCCGCGCTCGCCAAGCGCGAACAGCAGTCCGCCAACGAACGCATCACCGGCCGCCGTGGTGTCCACGGTGGGCACCTGGAAGCCGGTGACCACGCCGCTGCCATGGCGGGTATGCCAGCGCATCGGCGCGGCGCCGTCTGTGACCACCACCGCTTGGGCCTGGGCCGCCAGCAGGCGCTGGATGACCATGCTGCTGCCATCGGCTCCCAGCGGCGCGGCCAGGTATTCCAGTTCCTCGCGCGAAAGCTTGACCAGGTCGGCCAGCACCAGCGCCTGCCACAGCGTGTCGGTCGGATCGACGTCGCTCGGCCACAGCGCCGGGCGCAGGTTGAGGTCGAGGCTGACCATCGCACCGGCGGCGCGGGCACGCTGCATGCCCTGCAGCGTGGCCTGGGCAATGGCGGTTTCGGTCAGGCTGTTGGAGCACACATGGAAGCTGCGGGTGCCGTCGAAGCAGGCCGCGGTGAAGTGCTCGGCGCGGAACAGCAGGTCCGCGGCCGGCGGCCGGTAAAAGCTGAAACTGCGTTCGCCATGTGCGTCGAGCGCCACGAACGCGAGCGCGGTCTTGGCCGCGTCGGTGCGCACGATGCAGTCGGTGGCAACCCCGGCGCTGGCCAGGCTGTCGGCGAGGAAATCACCGAACATGTCCTGGCCGAGCATCCCGGCGAAATGGGTGTCCGCGCCCAGCCGCGCGGCGGCCACGGCGACGTTGGCGGGGGCACCGCCGGCGTACTGCAGGAAGGCGCGCGGGGTATCCGGCGTGGCCGGCGGTTGCGCAAGTAGATCGATCAAAATTTCGCCGAAACAGACAATCTTTGTCATGACGCGCTCAGCCCCCCTGGCTGAAACCGGCACGCGGGCGCGAGCCCCACATGCCGTAGAAGAGGATGTAGCCGTAGCACAGCAACGGCAGGATGAAGGACAGGTGCAGCCCGATGCGGTCGGCCAGCAGACCCTGCAGGAACGGGATGATCGCGCCACCGACGATGGCCATGATCAGCAGGCTGGACGCCTTGTTGGTCAGCGCGCCCAGGCGTTCGATGCTGAGCGCGAAGATGGTCGGGAACATGATCGAGTTGAACAGGCCGATCGCGACTACCGAGTACATCGCCACATGGCCTTCGCTGGCCATGGTCAACGCCAGCAGCAGCGCATTGGCGGCCGCGAACAGGGTCAGCAGGATGCGCGGCGAGAACCGGGTCATGATGGCCGAACCGGCGAAGCGGCCGATCATCGCCATGGTCCAGTACGCCGACACATAGCCGGTGGCCTGCTGCTCGGTCAGCCCGCCGATGTTGGGCATCGACAGGTAGTTGACCAGGAAACTGCCGATCGACACTTCGGCGCCGACGTAGAAGAAGATGCCCAGCACGCCGAACAGCACGTGGCGGTGGCGCAGCGCGTCCATCAGGGTGTGCTTGCCCGGCTCGGCCTGTTCGGTGGTCTCGTTCAATGCCGGCAGGCGGAACAGGTAGACGAACACCGCCAGCAGCGCCAGCGCGATCGCCAGGCCCACGTACGGGCCCTGCACCGACTGCGCTTCCTGGGTGCGGTAGGCCAGCTGTTCAGCGGCGCCGAGCGCGGCGAGTTCATCGGCGCTCTTGACCGTGTTGCCCAGGATCAGCAGGCCGCCGAACAGCGGCGCGATCGCGGTGCCCAGCGAGTTCAGCGCCTGCGCCAGGGTCAACCGGCTCGACGCGGTCTGCTCCGGACCCAGCAGCGCCACGTAGGGGTTGGCCGCCACCTGCAGCACGGTGATGCCGGTGGCCAGCACGAACAGCGCGCCGAGGAAGGCCTCGTACACGCGCAGTTCGGCCGCCGGCCAGAAGCCCAGTGCACCGACGGCAGCGATGGCCAGGCCGGCCACGATGCCTTTCTTGTAGCCCAGGTGCGCGACCAGCCGACCCGCCGGCAGCGACATCAGGAAGTACGCGCCGAAGAAGGTGAACTGCACCAGCATCGCCTTGGCGTAGTTCAGTTCGAACACCGCCTTCAGGTGCGGAATCAGGATGTCGTTGAGGCAGGTCAGGAAGCCCCACATGAAGAAGATCGTCGTGGCCACGGCCAGTGCCATGCGCGGATTGACCACGGGCGCGGCGGAAGACGAGGTGGGCAGGCGTGGCGTTGGAGAAATGGGCATTCGGTACGCGCCTCATTGCGCGGGCGGGTGAAAGGGAGTCGACGTCAGCCGGCCACGGGGCCGCTGCTGTCACGGATACGGAGCTGCACCGGGGCCACGGTGCGGCGCGGTGCGGCGGTGGGATCATCCAGGCGCTGCAGCAGCAGTTCGGCGGCCTGGCGGCCGCGCTCGCGCGGATTGACGGTAAGCGTGGTCAACGGCGGCATCGCCACCGCCGCCTCGGAAATGTCATCGAAACCGGTCACCGCGAAATCGCGCCCCGGCTGCACGCCGCGCGAGGCCAGGCCCAGCATCAGGCCCAGTGCCACGGTGTCGTTGTAGCAGACCGCTGCGGTGGGCACGTCGCCGGCGAACAGCTCACCCGATCGGGCCGCAGCTTCCAGCCGGTTCGGCGCCGATTCGATCAGCCAGTCCGGCTGCACGGAAAGCCCGGCCTCGGCCAGCGCCTGCGCATAGCCGGTGCGGCGCTGGTGGCAGGAACTGGAATCGGCGTGGCCGCCGAAGAAGGCGATGCGCCGGTGGCCGCGCTCGATCAGGTGCTGCGTGGCCAGGTAGGCCCCCTGCTGGTTGTCCAGGGTCAGGAAATCCCAATCGCCGCCCTTCAGCTCGCGGTTGAACAGCAGCACGTTGGCATTGAAGCCCAGCGCCTGGCGCACCTCGGTGGCATCGCTGCCTTCGGCCGGCGACAGGATCAGCCCGGCCGGGGTGTGTTCCATCAACGTGGTCAGCACCGCCTGCTGTCGCACCGGCGACTCGCCGGTGCTGCCGAGCAGGGTCACGAAACCCTTCGCGCCCAGCGCCTCGTCGACGCCGGAGGCGAACTCGGCGAAGAACGGGTTGGACAGGTCGTTGATCACCAGCGCCACGCTGGTCGAGGTGCGACGACGCAGGTTGGCTGCGCCCCGGTTGTACACATACCGCTGCCGGCGCAGTTCGGCCTCGACCCGCGCGCGGGTGTCGACATTCACCAGGGGGCTGCCCCGCAGCACGAGCGACACGGTCGCGCGCGACACGCCGATGGCATCGGCGATGTCGGTCACGGTGACCGCGCGCGCGGCGCCGGCACGGGGCGTGCTGGCGCGGGTTCCCTTGGCAGCGGAAGTGTCCTTTTTCATCGTGGCGTCGGCGTCCTCATGGTCCTGCAAGCCTAAACGATCGCATCGGTCAGCGGATCGCGGCGCGCGGGCTCATTCCAGGCGAGCCCCCGGGGTGGCGCAGTACGACACCGGCAGCGCGTCGACCTGGGTGCCCCAGCCCGTTTCCGGAGCGGTGTCGCCCAGGGTGTAGGCGATGGTGCCGCCCTGCTGCAGGCGGTTCCAGTCGAGCCAGACCGGGGCATGCGCCTGGCCGTCCACCTGCACGCCCTGCACGTACTGCAGCTTGCGGCCATCGGCGCCCGGCGCCTGCAGGCGCAGGGTGCGGCCCTGGCCCAGCTCGACCTCGACCTTGGCGAAGCGCGGGGTATGCAGCAGGAACTGGCCGCTGCCGGGCACCGCCGGGTACAGGCCCAGCGCACTGAACAGGTACCAGGCCGACATCGTGCCCAGGTCATCGTTGCCGGTGACGCCATTGGGCGCGTTGGTGAACAGCTGCTGCGCGGCGCGCACCACCGTGGCGGTCTTCCACGGCTGGCCGATCAGCGTGTACATCCACGGCGCATGCAGGTCCGGCTCGTTGTTGGGGTTGTAGCGGTACTGGTTGTAGTAGCTGTACGGACCGACCACCCACTCCTTGCGCGCGGCCTGCAGCGGCGACTGCAGCAGCGCGTCGTAGGCAAAGAAGGCATCCAGGCGCTTGCCGGCCTGTTCGCGGCCATGCATGGCCTGGACCAGGCCCGGGATGTCCTGCTGGGCCAGCCACTGGTACTGCCACGCGGTGCCCTCGTGGAAACCGTGGTGCGAACGCGGGCTGTAATGGCCGTCGGCCGGCAGGTACCACTTGCCATCGTCCATGCGCGGACGCGGGAAGCCACTCATGCCGGTTTCTTCGTCGCGCACGCTGGGATCCCACACCTTCTGCCAGTTGCGGCCGCGCTGGCGCAGCACGCCGGCGTCATCCGCATGGCCCAGGCCGTCGGCCATCTGCGCCAGTGCGCAGTCGGCCAGCGCGTATTCCAGGGTCGCCGAGCCGCCGTGGTGCGGATCGACATCCATGCCCTTGGAGGGGAAGGCGCGGTCGTAGGCGACATAGCCGTTCTGCACGTAGCCCGGGTTACCCGAGCGGCCGGCATGGCGCGAGTTCATCGGCGGCAGTTCGAACGCGTTGCGGCGCAGCGCGGTATAAGCCTCGCCTTCGCGGCCGGCCAGCGCGCCGAAGCGCCACAGGTCGACCATGAAGGGGGTGACCGGGTCGCCGGTCATGATGTTGGTTTCGAAGTTGGCGTAGCCCCAGCGCGGCAGCCAACCGCCCTGTTCGTTGATCGCCAGCAGGCTGCGGCCGATGTCGCGGGTCACTTCCGGGCGGGTCAGCGCCAGCCACTGGTTCTGCGCGCGGTAGGTGTCCCACAGCGAGAAATACTCGTAGTAGGTCCAGCCGTCGGCACGGTGGATCTGGTCGTCGTAGCCGCGGTAGCGGCCGTCGGCGTCGCTGCCGGTGAGCGGCTGCAGCAGTGCGTGGTACAGCGCCGTGTACAGCACGGTGCGGTCGTCGGCCTGCTTGCTGTCCACGCGCACGGTAGCGAGTTCCTTGCGCCACTGCTGCTGGGACAGGCTGCGCATGCGCTCGAAGCCCAGCAGGCGGCCATCCTGCATGCCGTCGCTGCGCAGGTTGGCACGTGCGCCTTCGGCATCGACGTGGGAGATCGCGCTGACCGCCGTCACGGCGCGGCCCTTGGACAGATCGAAGCTCAGCCAGGCGCCGCTGGGCTTGAGTTCGCCTTCCATGCCGTGGCGTGCGCCGGGCAGCCCGCCGCCCTCGCCCCAGGTGCCGAATGCCTTGAACGGACGGTCGAACTCGATCCGGAACCAGGTGGTGTACTGGTGGCCGCCGCAGAAGCTCTTGGTGACCAGCTTGCCCTCGACCACGCGGTCGCCGACCACATCGACCACGCTGCCGATGACCGAATGGCGTTCGTTGGCCTGGCCGACGTTGACCAGCACATGGCCGGTGCCGGCGTCGGCCGGGAAGGTATAGCGCTCGGCGGCGGCGCGGGTGCGCGCGGTGGCCTCGGCGTCGATGCCGCCGTAGCTGGTCAGGCGCACCTTGTAGTAGCCCGCCTGGCCGACTTCACCTTCGTGGGTGTAACTGGAGGCGTAGGTCTTGTGGTCGAAGCTCTTGGCGTTGTCGGTGTCGAAGTCGCCACCCGGACCGACCGTGCCCGTCACCGGCAGTACCGAAACCTGCCCGCCCTGCTCCCAGCAGCCGGCACCGGACAGGAACGAATGGCCGAATCCCCGGATCTTTGGGTCGTCATAGCGCCAGCCGGCGTAGTGTTCGCCGATCGGGCTGACCTGGATCAGGCCGAACGGGGCCGATGCGCCCGGGAAGGTATTGCCGTCATCCTTGCTGCCGATGAAGGTGTTGACCTCGCGCTCCAGCGCGGCCGGGGCGGCCTGCAGCAGGGGTGAGAAGGCCAGAACGGCCAGGCAGGTCGTCAGGGCGAGAGGGGACGGCAATCGGCGCATGCAGTGCTTCCTGTGGGTCGATGACGGTACTTCGGGGTGCGTTTGGATCGCTCCAAAGTCACGGCGACGTGAATTTAGATCGATTTAAGTAGAACACGGACAAATCCGTCGATGCATTCTGCGGCGCAACATGAGCGCCCCTTTGCAGCGCCACCGGCGAAAACGGCCGGCGGGTGCGCACCTGAATCGTTCACAGCCCGGCTCCGCCCTTGTCCCGAGGGCCTCAACACCCTAGGCACACTCCGCGCCCTGGCGTCCATATTGCGCAGCAGCATGCTTTCCCTCGCCGCGCCGTGTTAAAAATTCGCCGCCAACGGTTTAGATCGATCCAACTCCAAACCGTCATCATCTCGGCCTGGCGAGCTGGGACCACCCCAGGTTCGCCGCCAATTTTAGATCGATTCAACCAACTATCAGCACCGGTTCAATCCAACGGAGAGAGTGGAATGAAGCAGATGTCCCGCATGCACGGCCGCGACGCATTGTCCGCCGCGATCACGTTCGCCCTGGCCGCTGCCGCCTTCGTGCCGGCGACCGTGTTCGCCCAGCAGGCCGCAGCCGCGGGCGAAACCCCGTCGGCCACCACGCTCGACAGCGTGCAGGTCACCGGCTACCGCTACGCGATCGAAAAGAGCCTGCAGCAGAAGCGTGACGCCAACGCGGTGGTGGAAGTGATCACCGCCGAAGACGTGGGCAAGTTCCCGGACAAGAACGTGGCCGATTCGCTGCAGCGCGTGCCGGGCGTGGTGATCACCCGTGACGGCGGCGAAGGCAAGAGCGTCAGCGTGCGTGGCCTCGACCCGGACCTGACCCTGACCCAGTTGAACGGTAACTACATCGCCACCTCGGAAACCAACGACGAGGCCAGCCGTTCCTTCAACTACACCCTGCTGCCGTCGAACATGCTGTCCAGCGCCGAGCTGTTCAAGTCGCCCGAAGCGCGCATCGACGAGGGCGGCATCGGCGGCACGGTCATCCTGCATACCCGTCGCCCGCTGGAGATGGAGTCCAACTCCGGCTACGTGACCCTGGAAGGCACCTCCTCGGACAACAGCCGTGACGTCGACCCGCAGGCGTCGGCGCTCTACTCCTGGCACAGCGACGACGAGCGCTTCGGCGTGCTGGTCGGCGTGACCCAGCAGAAGCGCACCAGCCGCACCATGGAAGCCACCACGGAAAACTACCAGTGGTATGGCACCGACACCACCGCGCGCGATGTGTTCGGCAATGAAATGAACCAGGGTGGCGTGAACTACTGGTGGGGCAATTCCGGCTTCAACGACCAGAACGGCCGCAACTACACCGACTTCTACATGCCGACTTCGGTGAACTTCGCGGTCAAGGAAGAAGAGCGCCAGCGCAAGGGCGGTCAGCTCACCTTCCAGTTCAAGCCGACCGACAACGTCACCCTGACGGCGAACTACTTCCGCTTCGAGCTGGAGGGTGATTACACCCAGAACATGCTCAAGATTCCGGAATGGAACATGGCCCGCTACAACCAGGACGGCAACTGGGCCGGCGGTCGCCTGCTCAACGGGCTGACCATGGACCCGAGCGGCACCATCGTCACCGGCGCGCAGTTCGAGAAGATCCCGGGCAAGACCTACTACTGCAGTGAAGACGAAGCTGCCGCCGCCGGCCTGCCGCCGGGTGGCTGGGGTCCGGACGACTGCACCATCCCCACCCCGCAGCTGACCGGCGATTACAGCCGCGAAAAGGCGCTGTCGCAGACCGCCGACCTGAGCATCCACTGGGACATCAGCCCGCTGTGGAAGGCGTCGTTCAGCGGCGGCCGCACCTGGTCCGAAGGTGGCCCGTCGATGAAGTTCCGCATGTCGGCGAAGCCGCGCCGCCGCGTCGATGGCGTGTGGCAGACCGGCAACCAGTATTCGGCATGGGACCTGACCGGCACGCCGTCGGCCACGTTCTCGCCCGACCTGCAGCAGCAGCTGATGAACGGCATTGCTGAAGTGGACACGGGCTCGACCGATTCGTCCTGGATGCAGACCGAGATCAAGCAGAACCACTTCCAGGCCGACTTCACCAAGCTGTTCGAGGCCGGCTGGCTGGATTCGTTCCAGTTCGGCGCCAAGTACAGCGATGGCAAGGTCCACCGCAATACCGGCAACACCTACTGGGTCTGCCAGGGCACCGACCCGGCCGACTATGACAACAACCGCTACCAGGCGGGCTGCGACAACACGGCGGGCATCGCGCAGCCGGGCTTCTTCCTGTCCAACCCGATCAGCGGCATCAACGGCGGTTTCAACGCTAACGTGTTCCCGGGCATCAACTACCCGGCGTACATCAATTACCTCAATGACCGCTACGGCGGTTCGCACAACCGCACCGAAGAAGATTTCGTCTACAACGTCAACGAGAAGGTCTACGCCGGTTACTTCCAGGCGAACTTCCGTACCGACCGCCTGCGCGGCAACGTGGGCATGCGGGTAGTGCGTACCGAGCAGTTCGCGCAGTCCAGCGACGCGATCGAACGCTTCAACGATTACTTCCTGGACAACGCGTCCGGCGCGCCGATGTCGTGCACCGACCCGGCGGCGGCAGCGTTCCCGACCTACGGTTGCGAAAGCGGCTTCATCCGCCTGCCCGACAGCCTGGCGCGGCAGAAGTCGTTCGAGCTGATCGGCACGGACAAGACCTACACGGACTTCCTGCCGAGCTTCAACATCGCCTGGGACATCACCGAGAACCTGGTGCTGCGAGGTGCGGCGTCGAAGGTGATCGCGCGCCCGAGCTACACCAGCATTGCCGCACCGGGTGCACTGAGCTACTACAGCGCGGAGTACGTGAACGACCGTCGCGTCGCCGGTGGTGCGCCGCAGGAAGGTTGGCAGGGCCACGGCAGCAACAAGAACCTGGAGCCTTTCGAGGCCACCCAGTTCGACGTGGGCCTGGAGTGGTACTTTAAGCCGGGCGCGGTGGCGGGTATCGGCCTGTTCCGCAAGAACGTGGACAACTTCACGGTGCCGGTGGTGCGTGACGTGCAGATGGTGGTCGGCGGCGAGTCTGTCACGGTGCAGGATTACGAGACCCAGGCCAACGGCCGCGATGGCGTGTCGCAGGGCGTGGAGCTGTACGGCCAGTACACGTTCGACATGGGCTTCGGTGTGCAGGCCAACTACACCTACAACGACACCAACCTGGCCTCGATCGTGCTCGATGGTGAGAGCATCGGTTCGTCGCCGCTGGTCGGCAGTGCCAAGAACCAGGCCAACGTCACTGTGTTCTATGAAAGCGACGCGTTCCTGGCGCGCGCTTCGTACAACCGCCGTGGCGAAGTGGTCGGCGGGCTCAACGGTGGCATGACCGAGTACACCGAGCCGTACGCGCAGCTCGACCTCAACGTGGCCTACAACTTCACCGATGCGCTGACCTTCACCGCGTCGGTGCTGAACGCCACCAAGGAAGAACAGCGCGTCCACCTCGGCAACGACACCGATGCCCGCCTGATTTCCAGCCTGTACTCGGGTCGCCAGCTGTACTTCGGCGCGACCTACAAGTTCTAAGCTTCACCCCCACCCCGCCTTCGAGCGGGGGCAACGCTCCTCCACGGCAACCGCGCTTTCACAGGCGGTTGCCGTTTTTTCTCTTGTTTTCAGCTGAGCGTTTTTTTGCCGAGGGCGTTGGAAGCGTGGCGGACGGTCTTCGATGAGGTTCATTGCGAGCGTTGAGGGCCCCGTCGCGGCCGGCAGGCCCCTATGCAAATATCCCCCGGCCGACGCCTGCGGCGACGGCCTCCTCCTTTACTTTGCCAGGGACCTA
>NZ_CAUQPH010000058.1:0-23554 GCF_963519925.1 uncultured Stenotrophomonas sp.
GGCACCCTGCAGGTGCCGCTGGGCGCGGTGCTGCGCGGTACCGATGGCAGGGCCAGCGTGTGGGTGGTGAACCCGGCCGACGGCGCGATCAAGGCAACGCCGGTGACGGTGGGCGCCTACGGTCCCGACGCGGTGCCGGTCCTGTCCGGCGTGGCCGCGCAGGACTGGGTGGTAGCCGCCGGCGGCCACCTGCTGCGCGAAGGCCAGGTGGTGACCCCGGTGGACCGGCAGAACCGACCGGTGCTGAAGCCGGCCGCCGCCCCGGCCGCTGGCGCTGCCCGCGGCAAGGGGCACTGACCCCGTGCGCCGCTTCAATCTTTCCGAATGGGCGCTGGGCAACCGCGCGCTGGTGCTGTTTGCCATGCTCGCCTTCGCCATCATCGGCGCCTGGTCGTACAAACACCTGGGCCAGTCCGAGGATCCGCCGTTCACCTTCAAGGTGATGGTGGTGCGCACGATGTGGCCGGGCGCAACCGCCGAGCAGGTCTCGCGGCAGGTAACCGAGCCGATCGAAAAGGCGCTGCTCAATACCGGGCAGTACGAATTCATCCGCTCGTACTCGCGTCCGGGCGAATCGCAGGTGATCTTCGCGGCCAAGGACAGCCTGCGCTCCAAGGCGATCCCGGAGCTGTGGTATCAAGTGCGCAAGCGCGTGGGCGACATCAAGCCGAACCTGCCGCGGGAAATCGTCGGCCCGTTCTTCAATGACGAGTTCGGCGACACCTTCGGCAACATCTACGCGCTGACCGGGCAGGGCTTCGACTACGCGGTGATGCGCGACTACGCCGACCGCATCCAGCTGGAACTGCAGCGGGTGCCGGACGTGGGCAAGATCGAGCTGGAAGGCCTGCAGGACGAGAAGGTCTGGATCGAGTTGTCCAACACCAAGCTGGCCACGCTGGGCGTGTCGCTGCAGCAGGTGCAGCAGGCGCTGGCCGACCAGAATGCGATTGCCGCCACTAGCTTCTTTGAAACCCCTACCGACCGCGTGCAGCTGCGCGTGACCGGGCAGTTCCAGAGCGTGGACGACATCCGCCGCTTCCCGATCCAGGCCGGCGACCGTACCGTGCACCTGGGCGACATCGCCGAGGTCAAGCGCGGCTTCGCCGACCCGGCGTCGCCGAAGATGCGCTTCATGGGCGAGGATGCCATCGGCATCGCGGTGGCGATGAAGGATGGCGGCGACATCCTGAAGCTGGGGACCACCCTGGATGCCGAGTTCGAACGCCTGCAGAAGACGCTGCCCGCCGGCATGCAGCTGCGCAAGGTCTCCGACCAGCCGCATGCGGTGGAAGAATCGGTCGGCGAGTTCGTGCAGGTGCTCACCGAAGCGGTGGTGATCGTGCTGCTGGTGAGCTTCTTCTCGCTGGGGCTGCGCACCGGCCTGGTGGTGGGGGTGACCATTCCGCTGGTGCTGGCGATGACCTTCTTCGTCATGCACTACTTCGACATCGGGCTGCACAAGATCTCGCTGGGTGCGCTGGTGCTGGCGCTGGGCCTGCTCGTGGACGACGCGATCATCGCGGTGGAGATGATGGCGACCAAGATGGAGCAGGGCTACGACCGCCTGCGCGCGGCCAGCTTCGCCTGGGAATCCACCGCCTTCCCGATGCTGACCGGTACGCTGATCACCGCCGCCGGCTTCCTGCCGATCGCCACGGCCGCCTCCAGTACCGGCGAATACACCCGCTCGCTGTTCCAGGTGGTGACCATCGCACTGGTGGTGTCGTGGATCGCGGCGGTGCTGTTCATTCCCTACCTGGGCGACAAGATGCTGCCGGACCTGTTCAATCCGCAGCCGCCCAAGCCGGGCAGCTTCGCCGCGCGCTGGCACGCCCGCCGCACGGCGTGGGGCGAGCGCTTCCCGGCGCTGGCACGCTGGATCGTGCCCAAGCAGCACGCGCACGACCACGACCCGTACCAGCGCCCGTTCTACACCCGGTTCCGGCGCTTCCTGGATACCTGCCTGCGCCATCGCTGGTGGGTGATCGCTGCCACCGCGGCGCTGTTCGTGTTCTCGCTGCTGATCTTCCGCTTCGTGCCGCAGCAGTTCTTCCCGGATTCGACCCGGCCGGAGCTGATGGTGGACATCGAGCTGGCGGAAGGCGCCTCGCTGGAGGCGACCAAGGCGCAGGCGGCAAAGCTGGAAAAGCTGCTGCACGGTCGTGATGGCATCAGCAACTACGTGGCCTATGTGGGGACCGGTTCGCCACGTTTCTACCTGCCGCTGGACCAGCAGCTGCCCGCCACCAACTTCTCGCAGTTCGTGGTGCTGACCGAGAACGCCGACGCGCGCGAGGCCACCCGCGACTGGCTGATCAAGGACGTGATTCCCCAATTCACCGACGTACAGATGCGCGTGACCCGCCTGGAAAACGGACCGCCGGTGGGCTACCCGGTGCAGATGCGCATTTCCGGCGAGCACATCGACCAGGTGCAGGCGATCGCGCGCCAGGTACAGGCCAAGGTGCGCGAGAACCCGCACGTGATCAACGTCAACCTGGACTGGAGCGAGCCGAGCAAGGTGGTGCGACTGGTGATGGACCAGGACCGTGCGCGCGCGCTGGGCGTGAGCAGTGCGCAGGTGAGCCAGTTGCTGGGCACGTCGCTGTCGGGCATGAGCGTGAGCACGTACCGCGAAGGCAACCGCCTGATCGAGATGCTGCTGCGCGGGCCGGAGAACGAGCGGGTACGGCTGGACATGCTGGGCAGCCTGGCCATTCCGACGGCCAGCGGCACCTCGGTAACGCTGTCGCAGGTGGCGCGGCTGGAGTATGCATTCGAGGACGGCATCATCTGGCATCGCAACCGGCTGCCGACGGTGACCGTGCGCGCCGACGTCGGCGACGCCACGCAGCCGCTGGACGTGGTGCAGCAGATCCTGCCGACGCTGGACGGCATCCGTGCCGAGCTGCCGTCGGGGTACCTGCTGGAGACCGGCGGCACGGTGGAGGATTCGGCGCGCGGACAGGATTCGATCAAGGCCGGCATGCCGCTGTTCCTGATCGTGGTGGCGACGTTGCTGATGCTGCAGCTGCGCAGTTTCTCGCGCGCGGCGATGGTGCTGGTGACGGCGCCCCTTGGCATCATCGGGGCTACGCTGTTCCTGCTGCTGTTCCGTGCACCGTTCGGCTTCGTCGCCCTGCTCGGCACGATCGCGCTGGCCGGCATGATCATGCGCAATTCGGTGATCCTGATCGACCAGATCCAGCAGGACATCGACGCCGGGCATGACCGCTGGCACGCGATCATCGATGCGACGGTACGCCGTTTCCGCCCGATCGTGCTGACCGCGCTGGCGGCGGTGCTGGCGATGATTCCGCTGTCGCGCAGTGCGTTCTACGGCTCGATGGCGATTTCGATCATGGGCGGGCTGATCGTCGGCACCGTGCTGACCCTGGTGTTCCTGCCGGCGCTGTATGCGGCGTGGTTCCGGGTGAAACCGGGCGAGGCCCGGTAGGGTCTCGTCCAGCCTTGTGTATCCCGAAGGGGATGCACAAGGGGGGTAGAGCGGACTGTCAGTCCGCTGCCGTTCGCGCGGTGTGTGGGTCTGCGCCAAGAGCAGCGGACTGACAGTCCGCTCTACCAGTCCGCTCTACCTCTGCGCCGCCGCTCATCCCAACCGCGCCAGCACCGCGTCGGTGGCCTGGGTGGTGCTCACCGCCTGGCCTTTCGCAGCCAAGTCAGCAGTAAACACCCCGTCATCCAACGCCGCATGTACGGCCGCTTCCACGGCGGCGGCTTCAGCTTCCAACCCCAACGAATGGCGCAGCAGCATCGCGGCGCTGAAGATCGTGGCGTAGGGGTTGGCGATGCCCTTGCCGGCGATGTCCGGTGCCGAGCCGTGGATCGGCTCGTAGATGCCCACCGCCCCCGGCTCGCCCAGCGACGCCGACGGCAGCAGGCCCAGCGAGCCTGCCAGCATCGAGGCTTCGTCGGTGAGGATGTCGCCGAACATGTTCTCGGTCACGATCACGTCGTACTCGCGCGGCTTGGCCAGCAGGTGCATGGCCATCGAATCGACCAGCTGGTGCTCCAGCGCGATTTCCGGGAATTCCTCGCGGCCGATCCGCGCCGCCACGTCACGCCACAGGCGCGAAGTTTCCAGCACGTTGGCCTTGTCCACCGAAGTGACCTTGCCACGGCGCTGCCGTGCCAACCGGAACGCACTGCGCATCACCCGCTCGATCTCACCCACGCTGTAGCTGCACAGGTCGCTGGCGGTGTCGGCGGTGCGGGTCTTTTCGCCGAAGTAGATGCCGCCGGTGAGCTCGCGCACCACCACGAAGTCCACGCCCTCGAGCAGCTCGGCCTTGATCGGCGACGCTCCCAGCGCTGCCGGATGGGTGCGCACCGGGCGCAGGTTGGCATACAGGCCAAGCGCCTTGCGGATCGCCAGCAGGCCCTGCTCCGGACGCACCTTGGCGTTCGGGTCGGACCACTTCGGGCCGCCGACCGCACCGAGCAGGATCGCGTTGGCGCCGCGGCAGGCTTCGAGCGTGGCCGCCGGGAGCGGTTCGCCGTGACGGTCGATGGCGATGCCGCCGATGTCGTGTTCGCTGAAATGGAAGGTGTGGGCAAAGCGCTCGGCCACCGATTTCAACACCGCCACCGCCGAGGCGGCGACCTCGGGACCGATGCCATCACCAGGCAATACGACAATCTCAGCGTGCATGTTCACTCTCGTAACGTTCGATTTCGGGGGTTCGACCCAACAGATACCCCAACTGGTCCACGCCTTCCAGCAGGCAGGTCTGCGAGAAGCCGTCCAGCGGGAAGGCATACACGCGGCCGTCGGGCGTGCGCAGTTCGCGTGACGCGATGTCGATGGTCAGCTCGTCATCCGGCCGCTGCATCAGGGTCTGCACGTCGGCTTCGTCCAGCACGATCGGCAGCAGGCCGTTCTTCAGCGCGTTGCCGCGGAATATATCGGCGATCTCGCTGCTGACGATGGCGCGCAGGCCCAGGTCGGCCAGCGCCCACGGCGCATGTTCGCGCGAGGATCCACAGCCGAAGTTGCGCCCCGCCAGCAGGATGCTGCGGCCGGCATTGTGCGGCTGGTTGAAGGCGAAGCCCGGGTTCGGGGTGCCGTCGGCCTGCCAGCGCCAGTCGTTGAAGGCGTGCTTGCCCAGGCCCGCGCGTTCGGTGGTGGACAGGAACCGCGCCGGGATGATCTGGTCGGTGTCGATGTTGGTCTCGCGCAGCACCACGCTGGTCGAGGACAGGGTACGGACGCCGCTCATCAGGCCACCTCCTGCGCGGCATACAGTTCACGCGGATCGGCCACGCGGCCGTTCACCGCCGCCCAGGCGGCGGTCATCGGCGACGCCAGCAGGGTGCGCGACCCCGGGCCCTGGCGACCTTCGAAATTGCGGTTGCTGGTGCTCACCGCCAGCTGGCCGGGCGCGACCAGGTCGCCGTTCATGGCAATGCACATTGAGCAGCCCGGTTCGCGCCATTCGGCGCCGGCCGCGCGCACGATCGCATCGATGCCTTCCGCTTCGGACTGGCGCTTGACGATCTCCGAGCCCGGCACCACCAGCATGCGCACGCCGTCGGCGATGCGGCGGCCCTGCAGCACCTGCGCCACCTCGCGCATGTCGCTCAGCCGGCCGTTGGTGCAGGAGCCGACGAACACCACGTCCACCGGGGTGCCGGCCAGGGTCTGCCCGGCATGGAAGTGCATGTAGTCCAGGCCCTTCTGGTCGGCCGCATCATTGGCCGCCGGAATCGGCGCGTCCACCGCGATGGCGGTACCCGGATGGGTGCCCCAGGTCAGGGTGGGGCGGATGTCGGCCGCGTCGATGTGCACTTCGCTGTCGAAGCGCGCGCCGGCATCGCTGCGCAGCTGCGTCCACTGCGCTACGGCAACGTCGAACTCAACGCCCTTGGGCCCGCGCGGAGTATTGGCCACCCAGTCGAAGGTGACCTGGTCGGGCGCGACCATGCCGGCGCGCGCGCCGGCCTCGATCGACATGTTGCACAGGGTCATGCGCTGCTCCATGTCCATCGCCGCGATCGCGCTGCCACGGAACTCCAGCACATGGCCGGTGCCGCCGTTGACGCCGATCACGCCGATGATGTGCAGCACTACATCCTTGGCACCCACGCCCGGCGCCAGCGTGCCGTCCACGGTGATCGCCATGGTCTTCGCTTTGCGCTGCAGCAGGCACTGGGTGGCCAGCACGTGGCCCACTTCACTGGTGCCGATGCCGAACGCCAGCGCGCCGAACGCACCATGGGTCGAAGTGTGGCTGTCGCCGCAGACAATGGTCATGCCCGGTTGGGTGAAGCCCTGTTCCGGCGCGATCACGTGCACGATGCCGCGGTTGGCCGACT
Organism: uncultured Stenotrophomonas sp.; assembly: GCF_963519925.1. Taxonomy (NCBI): domain Bacteria; kingdom Pseudomonadati; phylum Pseudomonadota; class Gammaproteobacteria; order Lysobacterales; family Lysobacteraceae; genus Stenotrophomonas; species uncultured Stenotrophomonas sp. The sequence continues at coordinate 6,340 of NZ_CAUQPH010000058.1, forward strand.
GCAGGTCGAACAGCTCGATGCCGTGCTCGGCGCAGTTGCGCGCCAGCATGGCCACCTGGGCCTCGGAGGCGGCGCTGGCGTACGGCAGCTTGCCGTCGGCCCCGGCCGGCAGGGTCGGGGTGGAATGGTCCATGGTCGCCTTGGTCCGGTCCGGACGGCGCGGGGAGAGGCCGCGTTCGCGCAGTTCGGTGAAGGCCTGCGGCGAGGTCACTTCGTGGATCAGGTGCAGGTCGATGTACAGCACGGCGGGCGCGCTGTCCGATTCGGGCACGACCACGTGGGTGTCCCACAGTTTGTCGTACAGGGTGCGGGGAGCTGGGGTCATGGAATGGCCTTGCTGTGGTTCATGTGACAAGTCTTTCAACTGTGTATCAGAAGGTGCGCAGCCGCGCATCGAAACGCAGCCGCACGTAGTCGGCGGTCCACTGGCCATGCGCGTCGCGCTGGCTCGGCGTCAGCAGCGCCACGCTGTCGTCGAGGACGCGCTGGAGCTGCTCGGCGTCCAGGCCCACCAGGAACGGCGCGGCGAAGGTGCGCAGCCAGCCGTGCATGCCGGTGGGCAGGACGGTAGGGCGCGCCGTTGATTCGATGTGGCGCACCTGGAAGCCGTGCGCGCGCAGGCGCTCGGCATACTCGTCCTCGTCGGGGAAGTACCACGGAAACGCCGGCACCGCATGGCCGTTGCTGCACAACGCGGCCTGCAGCGCGCTGGTGATGGTGGCCACGTTGCCCTGGCCGCCCATCTCCGCCACGAAGCGGCCGCCGGGACGCAGCGCACGCCGCACGCCGTCGATCACCTTGTCCGGTTCGCGCATCCAATGCAGTGCGGCGTTGCTGAACACCGCATCGAAGCGACGTTCGAAGGTCATCGCATGGGCGTCCATCAGCTGCGCGTCGATGCCGCGCGCGCGGGCGGCGCCGATCAGCTCGGGCGAACTGTCCACGCCGGTCACGTGCGCACCGCTGAGCGCCAGGTCGAAGCTCAGCACGCCATCGCCGCAGCCCAGGTCGAGGATCCGCTCGCCGCGCTGCGGGTCGAGCAGGCGAGCCACCGCCCCGCCGAGCAGCGGCACGAAGCCGGCGTCGATGGCGTAGTCGTGCGCGTTCCAGGTCTGGGAGGCGTCGGCGGTGTACGGGCTGTCGAAGGCGCTCATGGGATTCCTCAGGCGGCGGCGGTGGCCGCGGGTTGTTCGGCGCTGGCGTGGCGCTGGCGCAGCAGGCGGTTGGCTACGTCCAGCCAGGCCAGCGCGGACGCTTCGATGATGTCGCGGCTGGTGCCGGTACCCTCGTATTCGACGCCGTCGTGGCGCACGCTCAGGTTGGCTTCGCCGCGTGCGTCGGCGCCGATGCCCACGCTGTGCACGTGGTAGCTGTCCAGCATCAGCTGCACGCCGGTGGCGGCCGACAGCGCGCCGAACAGGGCGTCCACCGGGCCGTCGCCCTGCGCGGTTTCGGCCACGCGGTTGCCGTCCGGGTCGGACAACTCGACCAGCGCATTGGCGCGGCTGCCGACGTCGCTGATGGTCATCGAGGCCAGGCGGTACCCGTTCTGGGTGGAGCTGCCCTGCATCAACACCTGCAGGTCGGCGTCGGTGACCACGCGCTGCTGCTCGCACAGGGCCTTGAACTGCTCAAATACCAGCTTCAGCTCTTCCTCCTCCAGCCAGAAGCCCAGGGCGCGCAGGCGCGCTTCCACCGCAGCCCGACCGCTGTGGCGGCCCAGCACCATCTGCGAGTTTTCCCAGCCCACGTCCTCCGGACGCATGATTTCGTAGGTGCCGCGGTGGCGCAGCATGCCGTGCTGGTGGATGCCGGACTCGTGCGCGAACGCATTGGCCCCGACGATCGCCTTGTTGCGCTGGACAGGCATGCCGACCAGACGCTGCAGCAGCTGCGAGGTAGAGACGATGCGCGGGGTGTTGATCCGGGTGTCTTCCTCATAGAAGGCGTTGCGCACTTTCAGCACCATCGCCAGTTCTTCCAGCGAGCAGTTGCCGGCGCGCTCGCCGATCCCGTTGATGGTGCATTCCACCTGGCGCGCGCCGCCTTCGATGGCGGCCAGCGAGTTGGCCACGGCCAGGCCCAGGTCGTTGTGGCAGTGCGCACTGAAGATGATGCGGTCGCTGTCGGGAACCCCGGCGATGACCCGCTGGAACATGCCGCGGATTTCTTCAGGGGTGGTGAAGCCCACGGTGTCGGGCAGGTTGATGGTGGTGGCGCCGGCGGCGACGGCCACGCGGGCCACCTCGACCAGGAAATCTTCTTCGGTGCGGGTGGCGTCTTCGGCGGAGAATTCCACATCGTCGATGTAGCTGCGCGCCAGGCTGACATGCTTGTGCACCGATTCCAGTACCTGCTCGCGGCTCATGCGCAGCTTGTGCTCGCGGTGCAGCGGGCTGGTCGACAGGAACACGTGCAGGCGGGCGTTGGCGGCCGCGTCCAGGGCCTTGGCCGAGGTCTCGATGTCGCCGGCCAGGCAGCGCGACAACACGGCCAAGGTCGGGCGGCGCACTTCGCGGCCGATCATCGCCATCGCGTCGCGGTCGGACTGCGAGCTGGCCGGGAAGCCGGTCTCGATGATGTCCACGCCCAGCTCGTCGAGCGCGCGCGCCATCACCAGCTTCTGCTGCGGGCTCATGCTGCAGCCGGGCGATTGTTCGCCGTCGCGCAGGGTGGTGTCGAAAATTCGAATTCGGGGGGAGTTGGGCGTATTCACCAGGAGGTCTCCTCGACGGCAAGGTCGGATGGCAAGGCAGGGGAAGGACGGACGATGGAATTCGGGGGTGGTGCAAGCACGGTCGGTAGCGGCGGCCGGGTCCGCTCGCTGGCGCGGCGGCGCGGTTTGCGCGGCGCGCGCGGGCGGATGTCGGCCAGCAGCTGGGCCAGCACCATCGCGTCGATGTTGCCGCCGGACACCACCGCGCATTTGCGCTTGCCGGCGACGCGGCGGCGGGCGGCCAGCGCCAGTGCGCCGGCGCCTTCGGCAATGATGTGTTCTTCCAGCGCCAGCCGGACCAGGGTCTCGCGCAGCTCGGCTTCGCGCACGATCACCACGTCATCCAGCAGCGCACTGCACAGGCGGCGGGTCAGGGTGCCAGGGATTTTCACTTTCACGCCGTCGGCCAGGGTGGCCACCGGTGCGATCTCGCGCGTGTCGCCGCGGATTGCGCGGGCCATCGAATCGACGCCCTCGACCTGCGCGCCGACGATGCGCACGCCCTGCGACTTCAGCGCCAGCGCGACGCCGGAGGCCAGCCCGCCACCGCCGATCGGCACGATCACCACGTCCGGCGCATGCGCGGCCAGTTCAATGCCCAGCGTGCCCTGGCCAGCGATCACGTCGGGATCGTCGAAGGCGGACAGGAAGCGGTAGCCGTGCTGGTCGGCCAGGGCGCGGGCGAAGGCGTAGGCCTCGTCGTAACTGTTGCCGTGCTGGCGCACGGTGGCGCCCCAGTGGGCAACGCCGGCGATCTTGGTCGCCGGGGCGCCGTGCGGCATCACCGTGATGGCCGGGATATCCAGCCGGTACGCCGACCACGCCACGCCCTGGGCGTGGTTGCCGGCGGAAGCGCAGATCACCGGCCGGTCGTCGCCGCGCTCGCGCCCGGCCAGCAATGCGTTCAAAGCGCCGCGCACCTTGTACGAGCCGGTGCGCTGCAGGTTCTCCAGTTTCAGCCAGGTGCCGAAACGCTCCGCGTAGTGCAGTGGCGTCGGCGGCAGGAAACGGCGCAGCCGAGCCTGCGCGGCCAGCACGTCGGCGACGCTTACGTCGCCTACTTCCGATTCCTGCGGGGCACGGCTAGCCGGCATGACCACCCCGGTTCCGGCGGCGGGCAGAGTGTAGAGCCACGCCCTGCGTGGCTGCGCGGACCACCAGGCCCTCCGGAAGAAGACCCCTCCGTACCGGCACCGGTACCACGGCGCGGGCGTTCATACGGTTACTCCACTACCCGGCTCCAGTGCGCTGATCCGCACCGAAACACAGTCATAGATCTTCTCGATCTGACGGCACAGCGTCTCCGGCGGACGAGTGCTGTCCACCACCAGCTGCAGGTGCCAGCGACCATCGTCGGCAGCATTGGGCGCACCCACGATAGCGCGCGGCGCAAAGCCACGGCGTTCGGCCATGCCGATCACGCGCAGCAGCGCGCCTTCGGCGGGAACCAGCACCAGGTCAAGCCGGTATTGCATGGGGGAACTCCTGGGGCTGGTGGGCGGGGTTGCTTTCCAGCATCGTGCTGTTGGCGTTGTTAGGCGGCACCAGCGGCCATACGTTGGCGCGCGCATCGATGGCCACATGCAGCAGCGCCGGGCCGGGTTCGGCCAGCAGCGCGGCCAGGCCGCCTTCGACGTCGTCGCGGGCTTCGATGCGGGTAGCCGGGATGCCGAACACCTTGGCCAGCGCGGCGAAGTCCGGGTTGTCGGACAGGTCGATCTCGCTGTAGCGCTCGGCGAAGAACAGTTCCTGCCACTGCCGGACCATGCCCAGCGAGCTGTTGTCCAGCAGCACGATCTTCACCGGCAGGCGGCAGCGGGCGATGGTGGCCAGCTCCTGCACGTTCATCATGAAGCTGCCGTCGCCGGAGACCAGCACCACGGTGCGGTCGGGGCAGGCGAACTGCGCGCCCATCGCCGCCGGCAGGCCGAAGCCCATCGTGCCCAGCGCACCGCTGGTCAGGTGGTTGCGCGGATGGTTGAAGCGGCAGTGCTGGGCCACCCACATCTGGTGCTGGCCGACATCGCAGGCAATGATCGCGTCGGCCGGGGCCAGCTCGCTCAACCGCTTCAGCAGCGCCGGTGCGTAGATGTGCGCGCCCGGTGCGTCATAGCGCGCGGCGAAGCGCTCGCGGTGCCCGGCGCAACGCTTGCGCCACGCTTCCTGCGAGGCAGGCGCGCCCGCCAGTGCCGCGGTCAGCGCGCGCAGTGCGCTGCCGACATTGCCAGGCACCGCCACATCGGCGGTGCGCAGCTTGGAGATCTCGTACGCGTCGGCGTCGATATGGATGACCCGGGCGAACGGGGCGAACTCGTTCAACTTGCCGGTAGCGCGATCGTCGAAGCGGGCGCCGACCACCACCAGCAGGTCGCTCTCCTGCACGGCCATGTTGGCCGCGCGGGTGCCGTGCATGCCCAGCATACCCAGGTAGTGCGGGTGCTGCGCCGGCAGGCCACCCAGGCCGCGCAGGGTCAGCACGGTGGGAATGGCGGTGGCGTCGACGAAGGCACGGAAGTCCTCCACCGCATCGCCCAGCGCGACGCCGCCGCCGGCGTAGATCACCGGCTTTTCGGCCGCCTGGATCGCGGCGATCGCCTCGGCCAGCGCGGCGTCCTGTGGTGCCGCCGGAGGATTCACCGTTTCCGGCACATGCGCCGGCAGGTGGCTGGCGTCGGCGATCTGCACGTCTTTGGGCAGGTCGATCAGGACCGGACCGGGGCGTCCTTCGCGGGCGATCCGGAACGCTTCACGGACCACGCGCGGCAGGTCGTCCACCGAACGCACCAGCCAGCTGTGCTTGACGATCGGCAGGGTCAGCCCGAACACGTCCAGTTCCTGGAACGCGTCGGTGCCCAGCAGCGGGGTGGCGACCTGGCCGGTGATGCAGACCATGGGTACCGAATCCAGCATCGCATCAGCGATGCCGGTGACCAGGTTGGAGGCGCCGGGGCCGGAAGTGGCCACGCACACGCCGACCCGGCCGCTGGCGCGGGCATAGCCGTTGGCGGCCAGGGCGGCGCCCTGTTCGTGGCGCACCAGGATGTGCTTCAGCCCTGAATCCACCAGGGCGTCGTAGAAGGGCATGATGGTGCCGCCCGGATAGCCGAACAGCGTATCGACGCCCTCGGCTTCCAGGGCCTGCGTCAACCAGCGTGCGCCGTTGCGGGGCGCGGTGCTGTGTGCGGAGGTGTTCATGCGGTGACCTTTGCGAAAGCGGTGGGGGAGCCGCGCGGTTACGCGGCTTGACTTTGCAACCAGACCATCTTGGCGCGCAGTTCCTTGCCTACCTTCTCGATCGGGTGCTCCAGGTCGGCCTGCTTGAACTTGTTGTAGTTCGGCAGGCCCGCTTCGTACTCGGCCACCCAGTTCTTGGTGAAGGTGCCGTCCTGGATGTCGGTCAGCACCGCCTTCATGCGCTCCTTGGTACCGGCGTCAATGACGCGCGGGCCGCTCACGTAATCGCCGTACTGCGCGGTTTCGGAGATGAATTCCAGCATGCGGGTGATGCCGCCTTCGTAGAACAGGTCCACGATCAGCTTCAGCTCGTGCAGCACTTCGTAATAAGCGATTTCCGGCTGGTAACCGGCTTCCACCAGCGTTTCAAAGCCGGCCTGGACCAGCGCCGAAGCGCCGCCGCACAGCACTGCCTGCTCGCCGAACAGGTCGGTCTCGGTTTCTTCCTTGAAGGTCGTCTCGATCAGGTTGGCGCGTGCGCCGCCCAGGCCGGTGGCGTAGGCCAGCGCGTACTCGGCGGCCTTGCCGCTGCGGTCCTGGTACACCGCCCAGATGCACGGCACGCCACGGCCGATCTCGTACTCGCGGCGGACCAGCGCACCCGGGCCCTTGGGCGCGACCAGCACCACGTCCAGGTCATCGCGCGGGGCGATCATGTTGAAGTGCACGTTCAGGCCGTGCGCGAACAGCAGCACTGCACCCTGTTTCATGTTCGGCGCCAGCACGTCTTCGTAGAGCTTCTTCTGCACCATGTCCGGGGTCAGCACGGCAACCAGGTCCGCGTCTTTCACCGCCTCGGCCGGCGCCTTGACGGTGAAGCCGTCGGCCTGCGCCTTGACCTCGGTCGGGCCGCCCGGACGCAGGCCGATGACCACGTCGAAACCGGATTCACGCAGGTTCAGTGCGTGGGCGCGGCCCTGGCTGCCGTAGCCGACAACAGCGATCTTGATCTGGGGCAGGTCGTTGGTGCTCATGGGGGAGGTCCTTTGGCGGAAAGAAAATCGAAGGGTTCTGAAACGAAAAAACCCGCACCTGGGCGGGCGCGGGTTTTGATGGATACCTGGCAGTTCTGCTTACACGCCGGTCCGTCCCGCACCTGTTGGTTGGGTAATAAGTACGAGGACAAGGAGCGAGGCGCTCGCGGCCGCACCGGAACCGGTGGGCGGGAAGGAATCGCGAATGGGCGTGTGGCGCTGCAACATGTGATCGAGAAAAACACAGCGGTTTCGGCGCTGTCAACCGTCGTGGGTCGATTTCCAACAGTTTCGCCTGTATCCAGCGCAAAGCCCTGTGCTGCAAGGATGGTTGCGGCTGAAAGCGTTACGGTGAACCCGGATTCAAGTATTGAAACGGGGTTTCCGCGCGGAACATTGGCTTTCACCCGTGTCGTACATGACCATTGTCGGATGTGCGCGAGGGGTGCCTGCGGCGACCATCGGGCAGTTGCTTCCCTCATTGGAACCCTGTCCGTGTCCCGACCCCTTGCCCGTGCCGTCCTGGCCACTGCGCTGCTGTGCGCGCTGCCCGTGTTCTCTTCCGCTGCCGACCGGGTTACCGGCCACGGCTTCGCCACCCGTTCGGAGGTGATTGCGCCGCATGCGATGGCGGCGACCTCGCAACCGCTGGCGACCCAGATCGCGCTGGATGTGATGAAGGGCGGCGGCTCGGCGGTGGATGCGGCGATCGCGGCCAATGCCGCGCTGGGGTTGATGGAGCCGACCGGCAACGGGGTGGGCGGTGACCTGTTCGCGATCGTATGGGATCCGAAGACGCAGAAGCTGTACGGCTATAACGGCTCGGGGCGTTCGCCGAAGTCGCTCAGCCTGGCCGAGTTCCAGCGCCGCGGGCTGACGGAGATTCCGGCCACGGGGCCGCTGCCGGTGTCGGTGCCGGGTGCGGTGGACGGCTGGTTCGCGCTGCACGAGCGTTTCGGGCGCAAGCCGATGGCGGACAACCTGGCCCCGGCGATCCGCTACGCGCGCGAGGGCCACCCGGTGGCGGAGGTGATCGCGTATTACTGGGACCGCTCCGTACCGAGGCTTTCGCAGTATCCCGGCTTCAAGGAGCAGTTCACGGTCAACGGCCACGCGCCGCGCAAGGGCGAGCTGTGGAAGAACCCGAACCTGGCCAATACGCTGGAACAGATCGCGCAGGGTGGCCGTGATGCGTTCTACAAGGGCGACATCGCGCGCACCATCGGCAGTTACTTCAAGGCCAACGGCGGCTACCTGAGCTATGACGACATGGCCAGCCACCACGGCGAGTGGGTGGAGCCGGTGAGCAGCAACTACCGGGGGTATGACGTGTGGGAGCTGCCGCCGAACAGCCAGGGCATCGCTGCGCTGCAGATCCTCAATGTGCTGGAGGGCTACGATTTCTCGAAGATTCCGTTCGGCTCGCCGGAGCACGTGCATCTGTTCGTGGAAGCCAAGAAGCTGGCGTTCGCCGATCGCGCGCGCTTTTACACGGACCCGGCGTTCCAGCCGGCGCCGGTAGCGAAGCTGGTGTCGAAGGAGTACGCGGCGGAGCGGCGCAAGCTGATCTCGATGGACAAGGCGTTGCGCGAGGTGCAGCCGGGCACGCCGAAGCAGCTGGAAGAGGGCGACACGATCTACATGACCGTGGCCGACGCGGACGGGATGATGGTGTCGCTGATCCAGTCGAACTATCGCGGCATGGGCAGCGGCATGGCACCGCCGGGGCTGGGCTTCATCCTGCAGGATCGCGGTGAGATGTTCGTGCTGCGCAAGGACCATCCCAACGGCTACGCGCCGGGCAAGCGGCCGTTCCAGACCATCATCCCGGGCTTCGTGACCAAGGATGGCAAGCCGTGGATGAGTTTCGGGGTGATGGGCGGTGCGATGCAGCCGCAGGGGCATGCGCAGATCGTGATGAACCTGGTGGACTTCGGGATGAACCTGCAGGAGGCGGGCGATGCGCCGCGCATCCAGCATGAGGGCTCGACCGAGCCGACCGGCCAGGCGACGGCGATGAGCGACGGCGGCGAAGTGAACCTGGAAACCGGCTACCCGTACGAGACGGTGCGCGCACTGATGCGCAAGGGACACCGCGTGACGTTCGCGGACGGCCCGTATGGCGGCTACCAGGCGATCATGCGCGATCCGGAAACCGGCGTGTATTACGGTGCTTCGGAAAGCCGCAAGGATGGTCAGGCGGCGGGGTACTGAACGGGTCGGGCTGCACGGCTGCTCATGATTGCGATGTCCACCGTAGAGCCGGGCTCTGCCCGGCTGCTTCACGCATTTGGGCGAACAGCCCTCGGCTGATGCATGCCCCGAGCAGGGCCGGCGGGTGGGGGTTTGCGGGACACGCCGTGAATCCGTCCGTGGAGGCTTGTAGAAAACATCCATGTTTTCTATAGTCCCGCAAACCCGCCCCCGCCGACCCTCGACGGTGTGCTGCTGGCCACGGAAGATCAAAGGCGGTGCCGATCATTTCCATGTGCTACCGGGCGGTCGCGCGTTCCGTGCGTTCGTTCGGGAACCCACCGCGTAGAGCCACGCCCTGCGTGGCTGCCTTTTGCATCCGCATGCGACCATCTGTCGAGGGCGGCCGGCGGGTAGCCACCGGAGGGACTGTCAAAAACATGGATCTTTTTGCCAAGCCCCCAAGGACGGGTTTACGGCGTGTCCCGGAGCGTGGCTGGCCGACGGCCGCCCTGCACGGATGAACTGAAACGCTGCTCTTATCCCTTACGTATCCGCCCGCGACGCCTCATCGCGCGTCTCTTCCTGCGCGGCAATCTCGCGCTCGATCCACGCATCCATCATCTGCCGCGCGCGTCTGGCGCGGCGGTGCTGCAACTGGTATTCCATGTCCAGCACGCGGTACAGCGACCACATCACCGCCAGCATCAACAGTGCGAAGGGCAGGGCGGCGATGGTGATCATGCCCTGGAGCGCGTCCAGGCCGCCGGCCAGCAGCAGCACGGCGGCGATCAAGGCGATCGCCACGCCCCAGGTGATCCTGCGCGACAGCGGCGGGTCGCCGGCCTCATCGGTGGACATGCTGGCCAGCACCAGTACCGCCGAGTCCGCCGAGGTCACGAAGAAGATCATCAGCAGCACCAGTGCGATCACTGACAGCACCGTGGGCATCGGCAGGCTGTCGAACATGGTGAACAGCACGGTCTCGTAGCCGGTGGCCAGGGCCTGCACCAGGTCGACATGGCCGAAGATCTGCGACCACAGCGCGGTGCCGCCAAACACCGAGAACCACAGGAAGCCCAGCACGCTGGGCGCGATCACCACGCCAAGCACGAATTCGCGGATGCTGCGGCCGCGCGAGACGCGGGCGATGAACGAGCCCACGAACGGCGCCCAGGCGATCCACCATGCCCAGTAGAAGATCGTCCAGTCGGCCACCCAGGTGCTGCCCGAGAACGGCGACATGCGCAGGCTCATGGTCACCAGCTGGTTGAGGTACGAGCCGATGGTGGTGGTGAAGGTGTCGAAGATGAAGGCGGTGGGGCCCAGGACCAGTACCAGCGCCAGCAGGACGGCGGCCAGCCCCAGGTTGAAGTTGGACAGCCACTTGATGCCGCGGTGCACGCCGCTGGCGGTGGAGGCCATGTACAGCACGAAGGCGACCGCGATGATGGTGAGCTGCAGCGGCGCGCCGGCGTGGATGCCGAACACGCGCTCCAGCCCGGCGGCGATCTGGATGGTGCCGAAGCCCAGCGTAGTGGCCACGCCGATTGCGGTGGCTACGACGGCGGCCACGTTGACCACGGTGCCGATCCAGCCCCGATGGTGCGCGCCGATCAGGGGCTGCAGCAGGTCGCTGATCAGCCCACGGCCGTTGCGGTTGAACTGGAACCAAGCCATCGCCAGTCCGATCAGCGCGTAGATGGCCCAGGGATGCAGGCCCCAGTGGAAGAACGCATAGCGCATCGAGGCGCGCGCCGCGTCCATGCTCTGTGGCGCCAGGCCTTCGGGTGGGGTGACGAAGTGCGAGACCGGTTCGGCAGCGCCCCAGAACACCAGGCCGATGCCCATGCCGGCGGCGAACAGCATCGACATCCAGCTGGCATTGGAGAAGTCGGGCTCGGCATCTTCGCCGCCGATGCGCAGCGACCCCAGCCGGCCGAAGGCCAGGTAAAGCAGGAACGAAAGGGTGATGAACACCACCAGCAGGTACAGCCAACCGGCGCTGCGGATCATGTGGACCAGGCCGCCGCGGACGACCTCGTTGAACGGGTCCGGCGCGATGCCGGCAGCCAGCACCAGCAGCACGACCAGCGCGATGGAGAGTCGAAATACCATGCGCGGCAGTCTAGCCAACGGCGCATGACCCCGCTGTTCACATTACCTGGCTGCGCAACCGGGCGTGCCTGTGGTCTAATCCGCCCCGAAGCGGGGGTACCGCGGCCATGTGGCCACGGTTGAGACAGTCCCTTCGAACCTGATCCGGTTGATACCGGCGTAGGGAAGCTTCGCAACAGCCGATGCACCGCGCCGACCCAGCCCCCGCCTGGAAACCGCGCGTCGTGCGCCGGCCGTGCGCCGCCGCTTCGTCCCATGCCGTGCGAACCCTCGCACCGATAACCCAGGACGATGCCCGATGAACGCACACCCTTCCGCCCTGCATCAACAGGCCCAGCAGCTGTCCGAATCGGTCACGCGACCCATTCCCGGCTCACGCAAGATCCATGTGCAGGGCTCGCGCAGCGACCTGCAGGTGCCGATGCGCGAGATCGCACTGACCCCCACGCCCACCCTGTTCGGGGGCGAAGAGAACGCGCCGCTGACCGTCTATGACACTTCGGGGCCGTACACCGATCCGGACATCCGCATCGATCTCTCCACCGGCCTGCCGCCGCTGCGCGCCGGCTGGGTGGCCGAGCGCGGGGACACCGAACTGCTGCCACGCCTGAGCTCGGCGTTCGGGCGCTCGCGCGAAACCGACCCGCGCCTGGACGCGGTGCGCTTCCCGGCTCGGCTGCAGCCACGGCGTGCCGTGGCCGGTGCGAATGTCACCCAGATGCACTATGCGCGGCGCGGCATCATCACCCCCGAAATGGAATTCGTCGCGATCCGCGAAAACCAGCGCCTGGAGCAGGTCCGCGACAAGGCGTTGCTGGCCCAGCACCCGGGGCAGTCGTTCGGGGCCGCGCTCCCGGCCACGATCACTCCGGAGTTCGTGCGCTCGGAAATCGCGCGCGGTCGCGCCGTGCTGCCCAACAACATCAACCACCCCGAGAGCGAGCCGATGATCATCGGCCGCAACTTCCTGACCAAGATCAACGCCAACATCGGCAACAGCGCGGTGTCCTCGGGCATCGCCGAGGAAGTGGAAAAACTGGTCTGGGCGATCCGCTGGGGCGGCGATACGGTGATGGACCTGTCCACCGGAAAGCACATCCATGAAACCCGCGAATGGATCCTGCGCAACTCGCCGGTGGCGATCGGCACCGTGCCGATCTACCAAGCGCTGGAAAAGGTCGATGGCCGCGCAGAAGCGCTGAGCTGGGAGATCTTCCGCGACACCCTGATCGAGCAGGCCGAGCAGGGCGTGGACTACTTCACCATCCATGCCGGCGTGCTGCTGCGCCACGTTCCACTTACCGCGCGCCGGGTCACCGGGATCGTCTCGCGCGGGGGGTCGATCATGGCCAAGTGGTGCCTGGCCCACCACAGGGAGAATTTCCTCTACACGCACTTCGAGGACATCTGCGAGATCATGAAGGCCTACGACGTGACCTTCTCGCTCGGCGACGGCCTGCGCCCCGGGTGCATCGCCGACGCCAACGACGCGGCGCAGTTCGGCGAGCTCGAAGCGCTCGGTGAGTTGACGAAGATCGCCTGGAAGCATGACGTGCAGACCATGATCGAGGGCCCCGGCCACGTGCCGATGCAGCTGATCAAGGAGAACATGGACAAGCAGCTGCACGAATGCGGGGAAGCCCCGTTCTACACCCTCGGACCGCTCACCACCGACATCGCGCCCGGCTACGACCACATCACCAGCGCGATCGGCGCGGCGATGATCGGCTGGTATGGCACGGCGATGCTCTGCTACGTGACGCCCAAGGAACACCTGGGGCTGCCCAACCGCCAGGACGTACGCGACGGCATCATGGCCTACCGCATCGCCGCGCATGCCGCCGACCTGGCCAAGGGCCACCCGGGGGCGCAGGTGCGCGACAACGCGTTGAGCAAGGCGCGCTTCGAGTTCCGCTGGGAAGACCAGTTCCACCTGGGACTGGACCCGGAGAAGGCGCGCGAATTCCACGATGAAACCCTGCCCAAGGACGCGCACAAGCTGGCCCACTTCTGCTCGATGTGCGGGCCGCATTTCTGTTCGATGAAGATCACCCAGGACGTGCGCGACTACGCGGCCGGGCAGGGCCTGCACGAGCAGGAGGCGCTGGCGGCGGGAATGGCCGGGAAGTCCAGCGAGTTCCGTGCGCTGGGCGCGCAGGTCTACCGCAGGGAATGATCGTCATTCCGCGTCGGCGGGGCAGCCGGTAAGCTCCAGCCACCGCAGAGGGGCAGGGGACACCGGGCATGGCAATCGCACGCACCACCAAATGGCTGGCCATTGCCCGCCGGCATCCGTCGGCGTGGTTGCTGGGCGTGCAGCTGCTGGGCGTACTGCTGTACCCGGCGATGGATGAGGCCGGTGCCAGCCGTGCCCTGTTTGGCGCATTCGGCATCGCGGTGTTGGGGCTTGCGCTGTGGGTGGTGCGGCGCAGCCCGCTGGGGATGTGGGTGGCGCTGCTGCTGGCCATCCCCTCGGTGGTGTTTTCCATCAGCGGCGCGCTGCTCGGGCGACCGGCGCTGGCGACCACGGCGCAGTTGCTGGAGTGCCTGCTCTACTTCTATACCGCCGGCAGCCTGATCGCCTACATGCTGCAGGACCACAAGGTCACCCGCGACGAGCTGTTCGCCGCAGGGGCCACCTTCACCCTGCTGGCGTGGGCGTTCGCCTTCGCCTTCGCGGTCTGCCAGCAGTGGTATCCGGGCAGCTTCGTGGCCACCAGTGAAACTGAACTGCGCACGTGGATGGAGCTGCTTTATCTGAGCTTCAGTTTGCTTTCCGGGGTGGGGTTGAGCGATGTGGTGCCGGTTCATCCGCAGGCACGCGCCCTGGTCATGCTCGAGCAGTTCGCCGGGGTGATGTATGTGGCGCTGGTGGTGTCGCGGCTGGTCGGTCTGACCATGATCCGTAATGCCCGAAGCTGAATGCAAAATAAAACTTTGCTGAATCGCAGATAAAAAAATCGCGCCCGGAGGCGCGAATGGTGCAGCAGATTGTGTGGATTCGTCGGCGAGAGAGGGCCTGATGTCTTCCGGGCGCACAGGCGCCGTTTAACCTGCTTAGGCTAGTATTCGCGCGCTTCGTCGTTTTTGCCCTTTGCGTTGAAGCCATTTGCGGAATCTGGCGGTTCGGTCGCTGCGTTCCAGTTGTTCAGTTGTCGCATGCAGCACCGGAATGAACGTCATAGAGAGTGAGACACCCGCTGCCGACCGTATCCGGATCGGCGAATGCACCATCACGCTGTCCTCGCGTGAAGTGGTGGTGGACGGTGCGCGTCGTCCGCGCCGGCTGACGCCCAAGGCGCTCGGCGTGCTCAAGGTACTGATGCGGGTGCCCGGTGCGGTGGTGACGCGCGATGAGCTGTTTGCCGAGGTCTGGCCGGATACCCTGCCGACCAACGACGTGCTCACCCAGGCCATCACCCAGCTGCGCAAGGCCTTCTCGCGCGACGACGAAGCCGGCACCGCCTATATCGAAACCATTGCCAAGACTGGCTATCGGCTGCTGCAGCCGGTGTCGGCCGTGGTCGAGCCGATGCGCGATGCCGACAGCGCACCGGGCGAAGACGAGCGCGATGCGCTTGCCGCGGTGTTTGCCGCGCCGCGCCCGCGCAGCCGCTGGCGGCGGAATCGGCGCTACGTATTCCTTGCCATCGGCCTGCTGCTGACCATAGCCGTGCTGGTGCTCGCCGCGCTGCTGCTGCAGCGCCCGGCCGCCGTGGCGGCGGGTGGCGGCGTGCTGGAAGACGGCAGCCGCGTAGTCGGCAGCCCGCAGCGTCCCTACCGGCTGATCACTGCCACGGCAGGCTTCGAGACCTATCCCACGGTGTCCCCCGACGGCTCGCAGGTGGCGTACGAAGCCGACGATGGCGGCGGCGGCGGTAGCGCCATCAAGGTGCAGACCTCGGGCAACGCACCGGCGCGACTGCTCACCGATACACCGGCCGGGCACTCGGACCGGTTCCCGAACTGGTCACCGAACGGGCGCGAGATCGCCTTCGCGCGCTTCGGGCCCGAGGCCAGCTGCGAGGTGTTGATCGCCAGCGCCACCGGCGGTGCGGTCCGCCATGTGACGCGTTGCGACGGCACCGAACTGCTCAGCTTCGACTGGACCCCGGATGGCCGCGGGCTGGTGTTCGGCTCGCTGTCCGGTCGCCACGCGCACCGCGGGATCCGGGTCTTGGACATCGCCAGCGGCGCCTGGACGCCGGTGGCCTACCAGGTGGCTGACGACAGTTTCGACTACGCGCCGTGCTTCTCGCCGGACGGACGCTGGATCGTGTTCGTGCGCAACCCGCAGATCGGCGACCTCTGGCGCCTGCCCGCCGCGGGCGGCCAACCCGAACAGCTCACCAGCGACTCGGCCGAGATCCGCGGCTGGGCGTGGCGCGGCGACAGCCGCCACATCGTGTTCGGCCGCCGCGTCGACAGCGAAGCGCGGCTGTACGAACTGGACACCGACACGCGCACGCTGCGCGACGTCGGCCTGGACGATGCACAGTCGCCGGCACTGTCGCGGCACAACAACATGCTGGCGTTCGTGCACCGCAAGGCGCAGTTCGGCCTGTTCCGGGTGCCGGTCACCGATGGGCGCCCCGGCACGCCGGAACGTCTGTTCCCGTCCAACGGCCGCGACGGCCAGCCGATGCTGGCCCCGGATGGCCGGCAGCTGGTGTTCACCTCGGACCGCTCGGGCAACTACGGCCTGTGGTGGGCCGACCTGACCCGGCCGGAGTCGCTGCGTCCGGTGGAAGGATTGCGTCCCGAGACCCGCCAGGCGGCCGACTGGTCGCCCGACAGCCGTCACCTGCTGGTGTCCGGACGCGATGCCGAGGCACGTCCGGTCATCTACGAAGTGTCCCCGCGCGACGAACAGATCGTGGCGTTGCCGGTGCCGGTAGCGCAACCACTGCAGGCCCTGTATGCCGGCGACAACGACCACCTGCTGGTGGTCGAACGTGACCATGACGAGCACATGCGCCTGTCATTGTTCGACCGCCGCGTCACCCCGTGGAAGCTGCTCGGCAGTGTGGACGGGGTGTCGCAGGCGCGGTTGGACCCGGCCCACCAGCGCGTGCTGTTCACCCGGTTGTCGGCGGGCGGGCTGTGGTCGGCCGACCTGCGCCTGGATCCGGCCAGCATCCAGCAGGTCAGCGAGGACCGGCCGTCGCGCTGGCGCTACCGGACCTGGGCGGTAGCCCGCGATGGCAGCCTGGATTACCTGTCCAGCCGTGCCGATTGTTCGACAGTGTTCGCGCGCATCAACCAGCCCTCCGACGGTGCGGAAGTGTGCCTGGACAAGGACCGGCTTGCGGCCGGCAACGGCTTCAGCGCCGAGCCCGATGGCAGCGCCCTGTACCTGGCCCTGGCGGTCGCCGACGGCGCCGACATCGGCGTGATGACCCTGCCGGAGCCGCCGCGCCCGGTCTTCTCGATGGCGTCCAACCTGTTGTTCTGGAAAGGAAAGTAGTCGTCGTACTTTCTTCGTGACGGCGTCGTGGCGAATTCGGATCAATCTCGTCGAAACGTCCTGACCCAGTTGGCCTGATTTGGCAAAACGGGTGCCCCGTAACGGCAAACCCGGTGTACGTCATGCGTCAGCTTTCCCTGGCCGATCGCGGCCAATCGCTCTCCCTGGACAAGATCGTCGACGACGGTCCGCTGCCGACCTGCCTGGGCGTGGCCCGGCTGGGCAGCCTGCAGACCGCCGGCACCACCTTCACTGTGTGGATGCAGCTGCGCGGCAGCGCCTGGGTCGAGTCGAAGGAAGGCCGCTTCCGCCTGCGCCAGCGTGAGTGGATCGCGTTCGAAAAGGAATCCAGGCCGATGATCCAGGCCGGCCGCGACGGCCTCTGCATCGGCCTGAGCCTGACCCCGGACGCGCTGCGCGCGCTGGGCGAGCTGGCCGACTGCAGCCTGTACGCCGGGCGCGGCAGCATGTCGCGCAGCGAAGTGCGGGTCGCCCTGCGCCTGTGGCGCGACG
>NZ_CAUQPH010000059.1:0-23384 GCF_963519925.1 uncultured Stenotrophomonas sp.
GTGCCGCCTTGCTGGCCACCGGTGCGGCCGCCAGCGCCAGCGGGGCGACCGCCAGCAGGGCCATGCCCACGATCAGCCGGTTGCTCCAGCGCGCGCGGCGCGTACGGTCGTTGCCTGTCATCTTTCCACCCCATGCTGTGCAAACCTTGGACCTTAACAGTGGCGCGCGGTTTGCCCCCCTGCCGATGGTTGGGGGCGTGCGCCGATTCATGCCCGGGCGGTGCGCCGGGATATAATGGGCATCCCCTCCACCGAGGGGCGCTGCGACCGCTGCCGGACCTCATCCGCACGGCCAGGCTCGGTGGCAGGGCTGGTTCCAACGGCGCCCGGCGAAGACGAGCCATTCGTCCATTACCGGAGCTTTTGCATGAACGCTGTTGCCAAGACCTTCTCCACCGAAGGTGATTACAAGATTGCCGATATCGCGCTGGCCGACTGGGGCCGCAAGGAACTGGATATCGCCGAGCACGAAATGCCGGGCCTGATGTCGATCCGCCGCAAGCACGCCGCCACCCTGCCGCTGAAGGGCGTGCGCGTGACCGGTTCGCTGCACATGACCATCCAGACCGCCGTGCTGATCGAAACGCTGAAGGACATCGGCGCCGACGTGCGCTGGGCGTCGTGCAACATCTTCTCGACCCAGGACCACGCCGCTGCGGCGATCGCCGCCTCGGGCACCCCGGTGTTCGCCTGGAAGGGCGAAACCCTGGAGGAGTACTGGGACTGCACGCTCGACGCGCTGACCTTCACCCTGGCCGACGGCACCCTGACCGGCCCGGAGCTGGTGGTCGATGACGGCGGCGACGTCACCCTGCTGATCCACAAGGGCTACGAGCTCGAAAACGGCAGCACCTGGGTCGACGAGAAGGCCGCCTCGCACGAAGAACAGGTGATCAAGAACCTGCTCAAGCGCGTGGCCAAGGAGCGTCCGGGCTACTGGACCCGCGTGGTCAAGGACTGGAAGGGCGTTTCCGAGGAAACCACCACCGGCGTGCACCGCCTGTACCAGCTGGCCCAGGCCGGCACCCTGCTGATCCCGGCGATCAACGTCAACGACTCGGTCACCAAGTCCAAGTTCGACAACCTGTACGGCTGCCGCGAGTCGCTGGCCGATGGCCTGAAGCGCGCGATGGACGTGATGCTGGCCGGCAAGGTTGCCGTGGTCTGCGGCTACGGTGACGTGGGCAAGGGCTGCGCGGCGTCGCTGCGTGCCTACGGCGCGCGCGTGGTGGTGACCGAAATCGACCCGATCTGCGCCCTGCAGGCGGCAATGGAAGGCTTCGAGGTCAACACCCTCGAATCGACCCTGGGCCGTGCGGACCTGTACGTCACCACCACCGGCAACAAGGACATCATCCGCATCGAGCACCTGAGCGCGATGAAGGACCAGGCCATCGTCTGCAACATCGGCCACTTCGACAACGAAATCCAGGTCGACGCGCTGGTCGCCTTCCCGGGCGTGCAGCACATCAACATCAAGCCGCAGGTGGACAAGTACGTGTTCCCGAACGGCAACGCGATCTTCCTGCTGGCCGAAGGCCGCCTGGTGAACCTCGGCTGCGCCACCGGCCACCCGAGCTTCGTGATGTCCAACTCGTTCGCCAACCAGACCCTCGCCCAGATTGACCTGTGGGCGAACAAGGACAGCTACGAGAAGAAGGTGTACCTGCTGCCGAAGAAGCTGGACGAGGAAGTGGCGCGCCTGCACCTGGAAAAGATCGGCGTGAAGCTGACCACCCTGAGCCAGGAACAGGCCGATTACATCGGCGTGCCGGTGGAAGGTCCGTTCAAGCCGGAGCATTACCGCTACTGATCGCGTGGGTGCCGACTGACAGTCGGCACTACCGGGGTTCGACGGGCGCCTTCGGGCGCCCGTTTTCGTTATGGGGGGCTTCACCCGGAGTGCACCCTGCCCTTACATCCGCGCCGGGATCATTAGCCGGCGGGGGAATATCTGGGTGCATTCCGGAGATTTCCATGAATATCAAGTTCCTAGTTCCCGCACTGCTGGTGCTGTGCGGTGCCGCTTGCATGTCCCCGGTCCACGCCGCCGACTATCGGTGCATGGTGTTTTCCGGTGCAGATGGCAAAACGCCGGAAGCGAGCTCCAACGCGGACGGGAAATACGCCATCAAGGCGGCCGACCTGAAGGCAGCGGAGGCCGGTGCCCTGGCTGCCGCCTCGCGCTACAAGAAGAACAGCGTCACGCTGACCAAGGCCCAATGCGATGCGGTGGCAGGAGCATCGAGCACTTCAACGTCGGCACCGGCCACGGCAACCGATCCGACGCCAACGACTCCATCTACCCCAGCGACAGGTGCAACCAAGGACTACCGGTGTGCCGTGCACGATGCGGACGGCAATGTGCTCAAGGGCGAGGCGGAGGGTTACTTCCAGGTCGCTGCCAGCAACGGTGACGTGGCCGATGGCTTGGCAAAAACCAAGGCGGAAGCGAAGTACGGGGCCGGGAAAGTCGACCATGTCGATTGCGCGCCCATGGGTTGAGGTTGTATTCCTGCTGCTGGCGGCCCCAGTGCCGGCAGCAGCGGGATTGACCCCTACCTGGAACCGCCCCCGATAGTCCGGGTCAAGATTCTCGGTCGCGCCCACGCTAAGGTAGTGCGACCACGCCAGCTGCATGACCATGACCCCGGCCATCAATCTGCTCAAGAAGCACGGCATCGCCCACCGCGTACTTGCCTACCACCATGATGCCAACGCCGCCTCCTATGGCGGCGAAGCGGCGGAGCAGCTGGGGCTGGACCCCGCACTGGTGTTCAAGACCCTGCTGGCCAGTACCGAAAAGCACGAGCTGCTGGTGGCGATCGTGCCGGTCAGCGGCACGCTGGACCTCAAGGCGCTGGCCGAGGCGGCAGGCTGTAGAAGGTGCGAGATGGCGGCGGTGGACGCGGCACAGCGCGCCACCGGTTACCTGGTCGGCGGGATCAGCCCGCTGGGCCAGAAGAAGAAGCACCGCACCTTCATCGATGCCAGCGCGCAGGCACTGCCGGTGATGCACGTGAGTGCCGGGCGGCGCGGGCTGGAGGTGGCGTTGGCGCCGGCCGATCTGGTCGCATTGACCGAAGGGCAACCGGCACGTATTGGAAGGCCGTAGAGCCACGCCCTGCGTGGCTGCGCGGTACCCGAACGAAAAGCATCCACGCAGGGCGTGGATCTACGCGAACGGGAATCCGATCATGGCCGCCAGTTCGCATTGTTTTCCCAGAACGCCACCGCGCGCTGGTAAGCCTCGCGGTCCAGCGTCACGCCCGAGCCGCCCTCGTCCACCCCCAGCGCATTGCGCATCATGGTGATCGGCGCCATCGGCACTTCGTCCGGTTCGGCGGTGTAGATGCAGCCGACGATGCCCCAGTCCGCGTCGATCGGCGAGCCCTCCTTCGCCAGTTGTTCGGCGCTGTACAGGATCACCACCAGGTAGTTCGCGCGCGGCGACTGCACGCCTTCGAACCAGCGCACCAGCACCGGCAGCTCGTCGCGGTTGCGCGCCTCGTAGGCGCTGCGGAGCTGGTGGCGGTTGGCGTCGGTGATCGGCACGGTCAGGCAGCGCGTCGACGTCCAGTTCTCGTACACGTAGAGCTTGCAGAACGGCGCATAGCCATCGAGCACCTTGAACGGCGCGTTTGCGTTGAGATGCGCCTGGAACTGCTCGGCGCTGCAGTCCTGGATGGTGTTGGCGCGTGGCACGCGCGGAAACAGGCGGGGACGGGCGAAGTCGGTCAGGACGATGGACATGGCGCACACGGCTGGAAAACAGGCGCACAGGGTAACCGTTGCGCGGCCAGCTCCGCTGGCGTGCTCAGTCGAGGATCGCGCGCAGCGCACCGTCAAGCGTCGGGTGGCGGAAGCGATAGCCTTCCTGCAGCGCACGCGTCGGCACCACCTTCTGGCCGGTCAGCAACAACCCGGCCATCTCGCCGAACCCGAGCCTGAGGGCGAACGCCGGCGTCCGCACCAGTGCCGGGCGCCCCAGCGCGTGGGCCAGGGTGCGCGCGAACACCGCGTTGGTGACCGGTTCGGGCGCAGTGCCATTGAAGGCGCCACGCATCCCCGGATCGGCCAGCAGCCACAGGATCAAGCCGACCAGATCCTCGCGGTGGATCCAGCTCATCCACTGCCGACCATCGCCCATCGGTCCGCCCAGGCCGAGCCGGAACGAGGGCAGCATCCGCGCCAGCGCGCCACCGCCGCGGTCGAGAACGATGCCGGTGCGGAGCACGCAGGTGCGCACCCCCAGCTCCTCCGCCTTGGCGGCTTCGGCCTCCCAGTGCCGGCACAGCATCGCGGCGAAGTCGTGGCCGGGCGATGCGGCCTCGTCCAGCGCCGTGTCGTCGCGGGGCCCGTAGTAGCCGATGGCCGAGCCGGAGACCAGCACCTGCGGGCGGGTCGGCAGCCCGCGCATCCACGCCAGCAACGCCTGGGTGGTGCCGACCCGTGAATCGAAGAAGGCCTGCTTGCGCGCCGGGCTCCAGCGGCCCTCGGTCAGCGGCTCACCGGCCAGGTTGACCACGGCGTCGACAACGCCGACCGCGTCCAGCGCAGCGACAGGGCGCACGCCAGGCTGCCCGCCGCGGGCGGGGTTGCGGGTCAGCACCGTGACCTTGTGGCCCTGTGCCAGCAGCCGCTGGCAGAGGGCATGGCCGATGAATCCGGTGCCGCCGGTGATCAGGATGTCCATGCATGCACTCCGTGGGATGCCCCCACTGTACCGACCCGACCTGGAACGGCGCATGCACCCACTTTTACATTCATCGCGATGAAGCGATATGATGGGGTCAACACCCGCCGTCGCCGCCGCCCATGACCGCCCTCAGCTTCGAGTTCTACCCGCCCAAGACCGACGAGCAGCGTGCCCAGCTCGACCGCACCGCCGCCCGGCTGAAGGCCTACACGCCGGAATACGTGTCCTGTACCTTCGGCGCCGGCGGCTCGACCCTGAGTTATACCTCCGAGACGGTACGCCACCTCAAGCAGCACCACGGGTTCGAGGCGGCGCCGCACCTGTCCTGCGTGGGCGGCAGCCGTGAGGAGATCCGCGAACTGCTCAAACTGTACCGGGCGATCGGCTGCCGCCGCATCGTCGCGCTGCGCGGCGACCTGCCTTCGGGCATGGGCCACCCCGGTGACCTGCGCTATGCGAGCGAGCTGATCGCCTTCATCCGCGCCGAGCACGGCGATGCGTTCCATATCGAAGTCGGCGCGTACCCGGAAACGCATCCACAGTCGGACGACGCGCTGCGTGACCTGGCCTATTTCAAGGCCAAGATCGACGCTGGCGCCGATGCCGCCATCACCCAGTATTTCTTCAACGCCGACGCGTATTTCCACTTCGTGGAAGCGGTCCGCAAGCTCGGCGTGCAGGTGCCGATCGTGCCGGGGATCATGCCGATCTCCAACTTCAGCCAGCTGCGCCGCTTCTCCGAGCAGTGCGGTGCGGAAATCCCGCGCTGGATCGGCAAGCGCATGCAGGCCTACGGCGACGATGCCGATGCGGTGCGCGCCTTCGGCGCCGAGGTGGTCGCGCAGCTGTGCGAGCGGCTCGTCGCCGGCGGCGCGCCGGGGCTGCACTTCTACACCCTCAACCTGGCCCGCCCGACCACCCAGGTGTTGAAGCTGCTGGGCCGCTGAACACGGCGCCGTCCGTGGCTTGCAGATAACGCAGGCGCCGCTACCCTGCTGCGATGAGATCGTTCGTGATGCTGCTGATATCGCTGTGCATGCTGTGCTGGGCCCCGTGGGCCCACGCGCAGGCGCAGCGCGTGAACCGGTGCACCAACGCGCAGGGTGAAACGGTGTTCACCGACCGCAGCTGCGACGCGCTGGGCGCCACCGCGCGGATGCCGGCGCGCGCCTCCTCGGTGGGCAACACGGGTATCTACCGTGCCGGGTGTGCGCGTCGGCTGAGTGAACTCACCGGGCAGATCCGCGACGCGGTCAGCCTGCAGGACGTCAACCGGCTGTCGTCGATCTACCTGTGGGGCAACGTCTCCGACGCCACCGCCAACCAGATCATCGGCCGGCTGGAATCGGTGGTGCAGCGGCCGCTGATCGATATCGCACCGGTCTACCCGGACGCGCCGGTCGCCCCCGCACCGTTGCCGGTGGATCCCAACGCGACGCTGGCCGAGGCGGTGGAGGCGACCGCGCCGCCGGTCGGCAGGCCGCGTCCGATCGGCTTGCGGCTGGAACAGACGCTGGGCAGTACCGCCACCCCGGCGCGGACGGTATTCGGGCTGCGGCGTCAGTACGGGTGCTTCTGGATCACGCTGTAACGCCTGGGTCTTGCACGGCAGCCACACAGGGCGTGGCTCTACGCCGGGGACCCGTAGGGCCACGCCCTGCGTGGCTGCGCCGGGTCAAGCGGGCCAGTACGCCCGTATTGCAGCCACACCCTGCGCGCCGTGGCGGCGCGCCTGCACGATGTCGTCGGCGCCCAGGCCGCCCAGCGCGTAGATCGGCAGGGACACCTGGGCGCGCAGCACTTCGAAGGCCTCCCACCCCATCGGGGTGGCGCCGCGATGGCTGTCGGTGGCCTGGACCGGGCCCAGCACGGCGAAGTCGCAGCCCAGCCGCTGCGCCGCCTGCAGTTGGGCCAGGTCATGGCAGGACGCGGCCACCAGCTGGTCGGCGGGCAACGGCCGCGCGTCGAGCTGCAGCAGCTGTTCAGCGCCCAGGTGCACGCCCACGCCCAGCCGGCGCGCCAGCTCGATATCGCGGTTGAGCAGCCACTGCACGCTGCCGCGATGGCGTGCCACGGCCTGTTCGGCCAACGCTACGCGGGCGGGGCTGGCCGGGGTGCGCAGCTGCACGCGGCGAACGCCGGCCTCCAGCGCGCGTGCCAGACGCGCGTACCAGTCCTGGTGCGCGGCGGCGTCATCGGTCGTCGGCTCGGGCGTGATCAGGTAGCGGTCCGGATGGCGCAGGGCGGCCACCACGGGCAGGTCGGCCGGCGGCATCGAATAGCGCGACAGCCTGTCCGGCGCCACCCACGTGATCGCCTGGCCTTCGCGGCCGCGAGGCGAGCCCTTCCAGCTGCGGATATGCCGCACTTCCAGGCGCAGGTGCTTGTCCGGGTAGAGCTGGGGCACATCCATGATCCAGTCGCCGACCTCGGCTTCGATCCCCAGCTCCTCGCGCAGTTCGCGCACCAGCGCCTGTTCGGAGGTTTCGCCCTGCTCACGCTTGCCGCCGGGGAACTCCCACAGGCCAGGCATGTCGCGGTTCTCGGTACGGCGGTTGAGCAGGATGCGGCCGCGGGCGTCGGTGATGACGCCGGCCACGACGTGGATCGATCGTTTGGGGGATGGCATGCGGCCAGAATGCCCAATCGGCCGGTGCATGCGCAATGCCGGACAGACGAAGGGCCCCATGCGGGGCCCTTCGGGTGGGTCAGGAGGCGGGTTCGATCAGAACGCCACGTTCCAGTTCAGCTGGGCCCCCACTTCGCGCTGGCCATCGCCGGCACGGCCCTGCGCGAACATCGACAGGCGGCTGTTGTCGGAGGTGTTCACCGACACGCCCAGTTCGGCGATGCCCACGTTGCGCGCCAGTGGCAGGCCGCTGACGGTGAAGCTGTCGCTGCCCGCCACGAAGCGGTTGCGCGACTCGGCACGCAGTTCGCCGGCGGCGTTCTGCCAGGCCAGGCCGGCCTCCAGGCGGGCGCCGTCGGTCTCGCCGCCGCTGATGTCCCACGCGGCGCGGATGCCGGCGGTGGTGGTCCACACCTCATCCTTGCTGGACGACACCGACAACGCTGCGGTGCCGCCGGCTTCAACGGCGGCGTCGCTGGACAGGCGGGTGTAGGCCACGGCCAGGTACGGGGTCAGGGTCAGCGCGTCGAGCTGGATGTCCCAACCGCCTTCGGCGAACGCCGACACCGCGTGCGCGTCATGACGGCTGTCGAGGGTCTGCTCCCAGGACGTGCCGGCACCCAGCTCGCGGCGGGTTTCCAGCGCGTAGTCGGCATAACTGGCGCCACCGTTGATCCAGGCCTGCTCGCCGCGGAAGCCGGCATACAGACCACCGTGCACCGCATCGACCTCGGTGATCGCACTGCGATCGCGGATCTGCTGGCGCAGCGATTCCGGGCCGCCGGCCACGCCGACGGTCCAGCGGTCGCCGAAGGTCCAGTCGTAGCCCACGATCAGGCCCTGGCGGGTCTCCTGGGTGAGCGAGGCGGTGCCGTCGCCGTCCTGGCGCTTGGAGGCGCCGCTGCCGGCCACCCACACCGAGGAGCCGTCGAGCTTGGTGTCCGGGGTCGGGCGCAGGCGCTGGGAGATCCCTTCGCGCAGGAAGCGGTCGTCCAGCAGCAGCGCCCGCTTGCTGGCGTGCAGTTCGCCACCCAGCTCATCGAAGGCAACCAGCGCGCCCGCCTCGTCCAGCATCAACAGGCCGTTGTACAGGGCCAGCGCGTCGCCGGACTGCTGCAGCGAATCCAGCGCCGCCGCGGTGGCGCGCTGGTTGCCGGTGACGGCGACCGCGCCGAACACGATCGGCGGGGTCACACCCGGCGTGCCCGGAGTGCCGGGAGTACCGGGGTCGACGGGGGCGACCGGGGTCACGGGGATGCCGGGGTCGACGGGAGGAACCGGATCGACCGGCGTCACCGGGGCATTCACCGCGATGGTCAGCAGCACATCGTTTCCGGTCTGGGTCAGCGTCGGCGTGATGAATGCCGAGTTGGAGATCGCATCGTCGAAGCCCCCCTTGAGGCCTTCCGCGGCGTTGAGGATCGTGTAGGTGTGGCCGTTCTGGTAACTGGCACCCGGATCCAGGCCGGTGACGCGCACACCGGTAGCGCCCGCGATGCCCCCCAGGCCAGCCCCCTTGCCGATGAACGCCGTGCCGGTGACCTTGATGAAGTCGGATTGCCCGTTCCCGAGCAGGTCGACGTCATAGAACGCCTTGCGTGCGACGCTGTCCGCCGTCACGCCGCCCGTATTGAAATACAGATTGCCCTCGATGTTGATCGTGCCGATGCCGCCATCGCCCGGCGAGAGCACGCCGCCGTTATGGACCTCGGCCCCACCGATCGTTGCATTGCCCGCAAGCACACCGCCGTCGCGGATCACCAGCAACGAGCTGCGCTCCACCTTGCTCTCGTTGCCGTAGTTGATGGTCCGGTTGAAGCCCGCACTGCCGTTGAGCACCAGCGTGCCGCCGGACACCTGCGACCACTGGACCGGCGACTGGCTGCCAGGCGCGAGGTTCTCCCCGGTGTACATATCGCCATCGATGCGCAGGGTGCCACCGCTCACATCGACCGTGCCACTGAAGTCGGCCAGATCGCCGTTCAGGGTGGTGGTACCGGCAACGTTGGCGATACGGCCGCCGGACCCGCGCAGCGTGTTGCCCAGGGTGATCTCGTCGGTGTGGTTCAACACCAGCGCGCTGCCGCCGCCCTGCATGACGATATCCGCGCTGCCGGGCAGGCCCGCCGACTCGGCCGTGGCCCAGACCGGGCTGCCATCCGCCACCGACCAGGTATCAAGGCCTCCACCGAGGACCACGAAGCCCGACGTCCCCAGGACCAGATCGCCACCCGCCTCCACGCGACCGCCGTTGGCCAGGTTGAGGAACCCGAACGGTTCGCCGACCAGGTGGCTGCCGACAGTGATGTCGCCGGTGGCCTCGATGACCGAGCCGGCGCCGCTTACGCGGACCTGCTCGTCCACGACCTTGATCGCGAAGGTCATCGTATTGCTGCCTCCGGACACCAGCAGCGTGCCGGTGTTGATCCGCGCGCCGTCGAGTACGTTCACCCCCGTGCGGATGTCCAGCTCGCCCTGGTTGGTCCAGCGGCTGCCGGCGCCGGTCAGCGTGGCGGTGCCGCTGGCGCTGAGCGAGTCGCGGATACGCGCCGAGTTGGAGCGGATTTCACCACCGTTCTCGACCAGCAGCTGCGTGCTGGAGATGACGCGGTCGCCGCTGAGCAGCGAGCCGGGCCCCGTCACCTCGATGCGGCCGGTGCGGGCG
The DNA here is from genome assembly GCF_963519925.1 of uncultured Stenotrophomonas sp. Lineage (NCBI taxonomy): Bacteria > Pseudomonadati > Pseudomonadota > Gammaproteobacteria > Lysobacterales > Lysobacteraceae > Stenotrophomonas > uncultured Stenotrophomonas sp. Next base: position 9,994 of record NZ_CAUQPH010000059.1, read on the forward strand.
TCGGTGCTGGGCAGGCCCTGGTTGTCTTCTGCGGTGACGTTGCCGGCGACCGCCACCTGGGCGCCCTCTTCGACACGCAGCAGGCCGTTGCCGTTGCCCGAGACGCGCAGCGCATCCGTGGTGATCGTGGTACCCGCGCCGCTGGCCAGCAGCGAGCCGACTGCGTTCTGCGCTTCGCCGACGCTGATCAGCTGTGCGGCCACGCTGCCCTTGTTGCGCACTTCCACCTTGCCTTCACCGGTGCCGGCGGCACCGATGACCAGGTTGTGACCGACATTGACGCTGCCGTTGTCGACGAACAACGCACCCTTGCCGGCCTCACCGACGCGCAGCTCGTTGTCGCGGACCAGCAGCTCGCCGCCCGAGACCACATTGACCGTGCCGACGCTGCCGGCTGCGTTACCGATGCTCATCGCGAACGAATTGCCGACCGGCGGCGCGGCCAACGTGGTCTCGACGCGCGCACCCTTGGTGACGGTGAGGTAGCCGACTCCCTCGCGACCGACCAGCAGCTGGCGCGCGGTCAGCAGCGAGCCCGCGTCGTCCACCTGGACGATACCGGTGCCGCCGGCGAGATAGCCGAGCGACAGTGTCGACCCCATCGTGGTCTGGGCGCCGTTGTACAGGCGCAGGGCGCCGGTGCCGGCTTCACCCACGCGCACTACGGCACCGTTGACGGTCAGCGCGGACGTGGGACCGTACAGGTGAAGCTCACTGTTGCTGCCGGCCGCGGTGCCGAACGACACCGGGCCGTTGGACGTCAGCTTGCCGCCGTCGCGCAGTTCAACCAGCACCTGGCCGTTGGGACCGACACGGAACCCATCGACATAGCCGCGGGTATCGGTGACGGTCTCGTTCGCGGTGAAGTCGTAGACCGCGGCGAACGCCGAAGGCAGGGACGCGGCCGAAAGACCCAGCGCGACCAGCATGGCGGCACTGAGGGAGGAACGACGCCGTGCGCAGCCGGTGGCCGCTGCGGACGCGGAATGTGTGGAGGTAAGTTCGGATGCAACCTGCATCTGGCCGGTGGCGTGGTTGAACACCAGGCGATAAATCCTGTTCATGAAGCTCCATGGATGGCGAATCAGGGGAACGCGCAGTGGCGCGCTGGCCCTGTCGCGAATGCAATGCTCGCAACAGGGGCTGAAACGATAGTGGGATGTCGTAGTTGAGCCAGTCGGCGTGATCTGACACGCGGGTGGGCGTGTCCCGCTGTTGCTTGTCAGTTTTTCCTGAAACCTGACGTTGTGTGGTGTAGATCACAGAACATCTGCGTCTTCCCGTCGCGTTGCACGCGGGGCGTAAAAAAACCCCGCTTTCGCGGGGTTTTCTGATCAGGTCAGCTGACCGTGGCAGTGCTTGTACTTCTTGCCGCTGCCGCAGGGACACGGATCATTGCGGCCGACCTTGGGCTCCTCGCGGGTGACCTGGCCGACGCCGTTGCGCTGCGCTTCCACTTCCGCGGCTTCTTCGTCGGCGCCGTAGCCACCCACGTTCTGGTGCTGGAACTGCGACTGCAGCAGGCGCGCTTCGGCCTGCTGGCGTTCGGCCGCTTCCAGCGCCGCCACTTCTTCTTCGCTGCGGATGCGCACGCGCGCCAGCAGGGTCACCACTTCGCGCTTGACGTTCTCCAGCATTTCCGAGAACAGCTCGAAGGCTTCCTTCTTGTATTCCTGCTTGGGCTGCTTCTGCGCGTAGCCGCGCAGGTAGATGCCCTGGCGCAGGTAATCCATGCGCGCCAGGTGCTCCTTCCAGCTCTGGTCGAGCACGGTGAGCATGACGTGCTTTTCCAGCGCGCGCATGGTCTCTTCGCCGACGCCGGTTTCCTTCTGCTCGAAGTGCTCGTCCACCCGCGCCTGCACCTTGTTGGCGATGGCCTCGGCGTCGAGTTCCTCGTGCTGCTTGACCAGCCCGGTGACGTCCATCTGCACGCCCAGCTCCGAGGCCAGGGTAGCCTCCAGGCCCGGCAGGTCCCACTGCTCGTCGATCGAGTTCGGCGGCACGAAGCGCGCCACGATGTCGAAGATGACGTCGCCACGGATGCCGTCGACGTTGTCCTTCACCGACTCGGCGTCGAGCAGTTCATCGCGCTGGGCGTAGATGACCTTGCGCTGGTCGTTGTTGACGTCGTCGAAGTCGAGCAGGTTCTTGCGGATGTCGAAGTTGTGCGCTTCGACCTTGCGCTGCGCCTTTTCGATCTGGCGGCTGACCAGGCGGTCTTCGATGACGTCGTCTTCCTTCATGCCCATCATGCGCATCGCCTTCTGGACCCAGTCCGAGGCGAAGATGCGCATCAGGTTGTCTTCCAGCGACAGGTAGAAGCGCGACGAACCCGGGTCGCCCTGGCGGCCGGAACGACCACGCAGCTGGTTGTCGATACGGCGCGATTCGTGGCGCTCGGTACCCACGATGTGCAGGCCGCCGGCGCTCTTGACCTGCTCGTGGCGGGCCTGCCAGTCGGCCTTGACCTGGGCGCGCTGCGCGTCGGTGGCTTCTTCGCCCAGCGCGTGCAGCTGCGCTTCCAGCGAACCGCCCAGCACGATGTCGGTACCGCGACCGGCCATGTTGGTGGCGATGGTCACCGCACCGGGCATGCCGGCGTTGGCGATGATGGTCGCTTCGCGATCGTGCTGCTTGGCGTTGAGCACTTCATGGTGCACGCCGGCCTTGCGCAGGTGCTCGGACAGCATTTCCGAGGTTTCGATCGAGGTGGTGCCGACCAGCACGGGCTGGCCGCGCGAGTTGCATTCCTGGATGTCGGCCAGCACGGCGTTGAACTTGCCGTTGCGGTTGAGGAAGACCTGGTCCGGCGAGTCCTTGCGGATGGTCGGGCGGTTGGTCGGGATGACCACCACTTCCAGGCCGTAGATGCTCTGGAATTCGTAGGCTTCGGTGTCGGCCGTACCGGTCATGCCGGACAGCTTCTTGTACATGCGGAACAGGTTCTGGAAGGTGATGCTGGCCAGGGTCTGGTTCTCGCGCTGGACCGGCACGCCTTCCTTCGCTTCCACCGCCTGGTGCAGGCCATCGGACCAGCGACGCCCGGCCAGGGTACGGCCGGTGAATTCGTCCACGATCACCACCTCGCCATCGCGCACGATGTAATCGACGTCGCGCTGGTAGATGGCGTGCGCGCGCAGCGCTGCATTGAGGTGGTGGACCACGGTCAGGTTCTGCGCCGCGTACAGGCCTTCGGTCTCGGCGCTGAGGATGCCGGCCTCGACCAGCAGCTGCTCGGCGTGCTCCATGCCCGCTTCGGACAGGTGCACCTGCTTGCCCTTCTCGTCGACCCAGAAGTCGCCTTCGCCTTCTTCGGCTTCCTGGCGGATCAGGCTCGGCACCACGCGGTTGACGCGGATGTACAGCTCCGGGGAGTCGTCGGCCGGGCCGGAGATGATCAGCGGGGTGCGCGCTTCGTCGATCAGGATCGAGTCGACTTCGTCGACGATGGCGTAGTGCAGGCCGCGCTGGTAGCGGTCGGCACGCGACAGCGCCATGTTGTCGCGCAGGTAGTCGAAGCCGAATTCGTTGTTGGTGCCGTAGGTGATGTCGCTGGCATACGCTTCGCGCTTGTCGCTGTGCGGCATGCCCGGGTAGACCACGCCGACGCTCATGCCCAGCCAGTTGTACAGCTTGCCCATCTGCGCCGAGTCGCGGCGGGCCAGGTAGTCGTTCACGGTAACCACGTGCACGCCCTTGCCTTCCAGCGCGTTCAGGTACACCGGCAGCGTGGCCACCAGGGTCTTGCCTTCACCCGTGCGCATTTCCGCGATCTTGCCCAGGTGCAGGACCATGCCGCCGATCAGCTGGACGTCGTAGTGGCGCATGCCGAGCACGCGGCGGCTGGCTTCGCGGCAGACCGCGAAGGCTTCCGGGAGCACCTTGTCCAGGGCTTCACCGTCAGCGATGCGCTGCTTGAATTCCGGGGTCTTGGCTTTGAGCTGCTCGTCGGAGAGCTTTTCGATGTCCGGCTCCAACGCATTGATCTTGGCGACGATGCGGTTGAGCTGGCGCAGCTGGCGTTCGTTACGACTGCCAAAGACGCGGGTAAGCAGGCTGTTGATCATTGAAGGAACCGGTTGGAATGAGACGCCCCAACGGCGACGCTCCACCCGGAGCCGCCCGCCGCAAACGAAACAGGGCGCATCGCGCCCTGTCTATGGCAACACCCATTGTAGCTTGGGACGAGGGCGCTGGGTTTCAAGCGCCCTCGATCCGCCAGATGACTTCCTCAGCCGCGGGAGACCCGCCCGACCGGGGTATTGCCGCCATCGCCCAGGAACTTGCGCGGATTGACCACCTGGCCGCGTTCCCAGACCTCGAAGTGCACGTGGGCACCGGTGGAACGGCCCGTGGAACCGGCCTTGGCCACTTCCTGCCCGGCCCGGACCAGGTCGCCGGCCTTCACCACCAGGCGCGAGTTGTGCGCGTAGCGGGTGACGTAGCCGTTGCCGTGGTCGACGTCGACCACGTTGCCGTAGCCGCCCTTCACGCCGGAGAAGCTGACCACGCCGTCGGCCACCGACATCACCGGATCACCGACCTTGGCGTGGAAGTCCATGCCCTTGTGGTTGCCGCGACCGCGACCGAACGGGTCATTGCGGCCGCCGAAGCCGGAGGTCACGTAGCTGTTGCGGATCGGCATGCGACCCGGCACCGCGTTCTGTTCCAGCTGGTGGTCGAACAGCAGCGACTCCATCACCGACAGCTGGCGACCTGAAGCAGCGAAGCGCTGCTCCAGCACCTGTAAGTCGGCGTTGACCTCGTTGACCGGGATGTCCTGGGTCGGGCCGGGTTCGCCTTCACCGAGGCCGGGGGTCTCGTTGAAGTCGAACTCGCCGTCTTCCAGCTTGCCCATCTGGGTCAGGCGTTCGCCCAGGGCGTTGAGCCGGGTGGCCTGCGCCTGCAGCTCACCCATGCGGGCGGCGAGCGCATTGACCTGGGTCTGGGCGTCCTGCTGGGCCTTGGCCAGGTCGCGTTCCTGCTGGGCGACCTTGGCGTGGAGCCGGGAATCATTGAACATGCTGCCACCCAGACCGGCACCGAAGCCAATCAGGCAGCCCAGGCCAAGCACGCTGCCCAGCAGGGCACGGGGCCTGTCCTCGAAGTAGAAACGCAAACGCGCAAGCGGCGTCTTGGCCTGTCCTTCACGCGTTTTGATTACGATCTTTTTAAATGCCATCAGTGAGTTTTCATGTCTGAGCCGAAATCCAGTGCCCGTCCTGCATCAACACCGAAGCCGGCGCTGGATGCAGTCATGGGAGACAAAGCCGGCAATCCGCTGCGTCGTGCCCTGTGGCTCGATGCGCTGGACCGTCAGTTGCGCCCCCATTTGCCGCCCACCCTGGCCACCCGTTGCCGGCTGGCGAATGTAAACGGCGAACACCTCGTTTTTGTCGTCGACTCCGCTGTGTGGCACGCCAAGGTCCGGCTTGCCGAAGCACAGTTGATCGACGCGGCCCGTTCCATCGGGCTGAAGGTCACCAAGGTGACCGTCAAAACTACGGCTGCCCCTCCTCCACGCTCCCCAGCGATCGACAACAGGAATGGCCCCCACGCAGTTTCAGCCGCCACGCACAAAGGGCTACGCGACGCGTTGGCTTGCCTGAAGGATGTGGAGTGACCCACGCCTGCAGGCATCAGGGCGTCCCGCCCGTTCCCCGTCGTCGTCACGATCTTGTGAATCTGGCAGGGAGCCGGCGGCCATCGTAGCGGTGCTGGGTCCGCCAGTCGTTAGTCTTTTATTAAAAAGACGTTAAATTCAGACAGAAACCCGACCCGGTTCACAAAAACGTGACGACGGTACGTAGACGGTTCATTGACATCAGCTTCACGCCCGCGCGTGCGCCAGAACGCGGAACGGCGCCCGAGGCGCCGTCCTTTTTTCATATGATTCAATCAGTTACGCGCTACGGCGAGGTCACGCGTAGGCCGGCACGCCATACACCACGGGTACCTCGCTGCCCGGGGCGTCATAGCTGACCCACTCCCAGGCGCTGGCATCGGCCAGCAGCGCACGCACCAGCTTGTTGTTGAGCGCATGCCCGGACTTGAAGCCTTCGTAGGCACCCAGCACCTGGCCACCGGCCAGGTACAGGTCGCCGATCGCATCGAGGATCTTGTGGCGCACGAATTCGTCGGCGTAACGCAGGCCGTCGTCGTTGAGCACGCGGAATTCGTCGAGGACGATGGCGTTGTCCATCGACCCGCCCAGGCCCAGGTTGCGCTCGCGCATGTACTCCAGGTCGCGCATGAAACCGAACGTGCGCGCGCGGGAGATTTCCCGGGTGTAGGCAGCCGTGGAGAACTCGATCTCGGCACGCGACTGCTTGGCCGGGATCATCGGATGGTCGAACTGGATGGTGAAACCGAGCTTGTAGCCCTCGTAGGGCGAGAAGCGGGCGACCTTGTCGCCGTCGGTGACTTCGACCGTCTTGAGGATGCGGATGAAACGCTTCGGCGCGTCCTGTTCGGCGATGCCCGCCGACTGCAGCAGGAACACGAACGGACCGGAGGAACCGTCCATGATCGGCAGTTCGGCCGAGGACAGTTCCACGATGATGTTGTCCACGCCCAGGCCGGCCAGGGCCGACATCAGGTGTTCGACGGTCTGGATCTTGGCGTCGTTGCAGGTCAGCCCGGTGCACAGGGTCACTTCGGTGACCAGATCGGCACGCGCCGGCACTTCCACCACCGGGTCCAGGTCCACGCGCCGGAACACGATGCCGTGGTTGACCGGTGCCGGGCGCAGGGTCATGTAGACCTTGTCACCGCTGTGCAGGCCAACGCCAGTGGCGCGGATCGTGTTCTTGAGGGTGCGTTGGGGAATCATGGGCCGACCGGGGGAAGCGCGCTGTCAACGCGGCAGTGACAAACAAGAATAACACGCACTACCACCGCTCCTTTCTGAACCGGAGGCGGCAGACTGCCGGGCCCATCCTGGCCCGGCAGCAAGGGACATGGAGGCGCGCACCGGGGAGGACAAGGCCCCGGCTGGCGATCCTCAGTCCGCCTGGCGGCGCAGGAACGCCGGGATGTCCAGGTAATCGTTGGGCAGCTCGGCCGCGGCCGGGCTCGACGACGGTGCCGATGCGGCCACGGTGTCGGCGCTGGGACGACGCAGGCCCAGGCCCATGCCGCCGACGGCCTTGGACACCGCATCGCCGCCGTTGTCGAAATCGCCGAACTCCGGCTGGCCGGTGGTGGCGTTGCGGACCAGCTTGATCGGCGCGCGCTCGCCCGGACGCTGGGTCTTGGCCGCGACGGCACGGTTCAGGCCGGTGGCGACCACGGTGACGCGGACCTCGTCCTGCATGTCCGGATCCAGCACGGTACCGACCACCACGGTGGCGTCTTCGGAGGCGAAGCCGTCGATGGTGCGGCCGATCTCGTCGAACTCGGCCATGGTGAAGTCGGCGCCGGCGGTGATGTTGACCAGGATGCCGTTGGCACCGGCCAGGTTCACATCGTCCAGCAGCGGGTTCTGGATGGCGGCTTCGGCGGCGGCCTGGGCGCGGTCATCGCCACGGGCGGTGCCGGTACCCATCATCGCCAGGCCCATTTCGGACATGACGGTGCGCACGTCGGCGAAGTCGACGTTGATCAGGCCGGGGCGCACGATCAGGTCGGCGATGCCCTGCACGGCGCCCTGGAGGACGTCGTTGGCGGCGCGGAAGGCCTGGATCATGGTGGCGTTGCGGCCGAGCACGGTGATCAGCTTTTCGTTCGGAATGGTGATCAGCGAATCGCAGTGCTGGCTCAGCTCTTCGATGCCCTTCAGCGCGACCTGCATGCGGCGACGGCCTTCGAACGGGAACGGCTTGGTGACCACGGCCACGGTCAGGATGCCCATCTCCTTGGCCAGCTGTGCCACCACCGGCGCCGCGCCGGTACCGGTGCCACCGCCCATGCCCGCGGTGATGAACACCATGTCCGCGCCCTGCAGGGCGTCCATGATGCGCTCGCGGTCTTCCAGCGCGGCCTGGCGGCCCACTTCCGGATTCGCGCCTGCGCCCAGGCCCTTGGTGACGTTGGTACCCAGCTGCAGCTGCAGCTTGGCACCGCAATTCTTGATGGCCTGCGAGTCGGTGTTGGCGGTGATGAATTCCACGCCGTCCACGCTGGTGCTGACCATGTGCGCCACGGCGTTGCCGCCGCCGCCGCCCACGCCGATCACCTTGATCACCGCATTGGGTGCCATCTTCTCAATCAGTTCGAAATGCGCCATGTCCGTGTCCTCGTTATATCCGCTTCTGGTTGGCATGGGCGCGTTGGCGTCCTGCCATTGCGCTGCATGTTGCCGTTGCGGCTGTGTGGGTTGTGTGTTGCTTTTCTGTTGCACCGGCGGGGGCCGGTTTGAAACACGCGTCGCCGCGTCGTGGTGCCACGTCAGAACTCGCCGCGGAACCATGTCTTGAGCTTGTTGAACATGCTGCCCGCGCGCCCGGTGGGCAGCGACGGACGGCGCGGGTGTTCGATCTGGCTGCCCATCAGCAGCAGGCCCACGCCGGTGGCGTGCACCGGGTTGCCGACCACTTCGCCCAGCCCGGTGACGTGCTGTGGGATACCCACGCGGACCGGCATCTGCAGCATTTCCTCGGCCAGCTCGACCACGCCTTCCATCTTCGAGGCGCCACCGGTGAGCACCATGCCGGCGCGCACCAGTTCCTCGAAGCCGGAACGGCGCAGTTCGGCCTGCACCATTTCGAAGATTTCCTCGTAGCGACCCTGCACCGCCTGGGCCAGCGCGTGCCGCGGCATCCGGCGCGGCGGACGATCGCCGACGCTGGGCACCTGGATGCTTTCCTCGGCGGTGGCCAGCTGGGCCAGGGCGCAGGCATAACGCACCTTGATCTGCTCGGCTTCCGGGGTCGGCGTGCGCAGCATGTGCGCGATGTCGTTGGTGACGTGGTCGCCGGCGATCGGCAGCGACGCGGTGTGGCAGATCGCGCCCTGCACGAACACGGCCAGGTCGGTGGTGCCGGCGCCCATGTCGACCAGCACCACGCCCAGCTCGCGCTCGTCGGCGGTCAGCACCGCCACGCTGGAGGCCAGCGAGGACAGCACCAGGTCGTCCACCTGCAGGCCGCAGCGCTGCACGCACTTGCTGATGTTGGCCGCGGCCGACTGCGCGCACACCACCAGGTGCGCGTGCACCTCCAGGCGCACGCCGGTCATGCCGACCGGGTTGCGGATGCCTTCCTGCGAATCGTCCAGCACGTACTCGCGCGGGATGGCGTGCAGGATCTTCTGGTCGGCCGGGATCGCCACCGCCTTGGCCGCGTCGAGCACCCGGTCCAGGTCGCCCCAGGTCACTTCGCCGTCGCGGATCGGCACGATCCCCGGCGAGTTCTTGCACTGCACGTGGTTGCCGGAGATCGAGGCATACACCGAGCGGATCTCGCAGCCGGCCATCAGCTCGGCTTCTTCGACCGCGCGCTGGATCGACTGCACGGTCGATTCGATGTCCACCACCACGCCGCGCTTGAGCCCGCGCGATTCGTGCGAACCGATGCCGATGACCTCGATCGGATTGCCCGGCGAATACTCGCCGACCAGCGCCACCACCTTGGAGGTGCCGATGTCCAGACCGACGATCAGTGATTTGTCACCCTTGCGATTCATGTCCTGTCCTGCGTGCGTTGCGCCACATTGGCCGGCGCGGCCGGGGCCGGGGGAGTTCCCCAGCTCAGCGTGAAACCATTGGTGTAGCGGAGGTCGGCGCGTTCGATCGGCACCTGCTGGTTGGCCAGCTGCGGCAGCACGCGCACGAAGCGCTGCAGGCGCGAGCGCGCGTCGTCGCGGCCGACCACCACTTCGGTGCCGTTGCTCAGCTGCAGCGACCAGCTGCCGCGTGCGTCCATGCTGACCCGGGTCACGTCGACCCCGGCCGGCGCGAACAGCGCGCGCGCATCGTTGTACAGCGCCACCACTTCTTCGGTCTGGGTATCCGGGCCGTCCAGGTCGGGCAGCTTCAGGTCCTGCAGCTTCTGCGGGGTGGCGAACAGCTTGCCCTGCTCGGACAGCAGCCGGTCCTTGCCCCAGCGCGCGAACGGCTTGTGCTCGACCAGGGTGATTTCCAGCACATCGGGCCACTGCTTGCGGACCTGCGCGCTTTCCACCCACGGCAGGGTTTCGATCGCGTCCTGCGCGTCCTGCAGCTTGACCGCGAAGAAGCCGGACTTCGCATACGGCAGCACCACCTGCTGCAGCTGCTCGGCCGGCACCCGCTTGAATTCACCGTGCACGCGCAGCTTGGCCAACGGCCAGCGTTCGGCACCGACCCAGCCGTTGAGCACCGCCACCACGGGCAGCGCCACCAGCGACAGGGCCAGCAACCAGACGAAGATGCGCAGCACCGCGTTCATGCGTGGGCGGCCTCCACGTTGCCGAAACCGGCCGGGAGGGTCTGCTCGAGCACGCGCCAGACCAGCTCTTCAAAGCCGATCCCGGCCTGGCCGGCTGCCTTCGGCACCAGCGAATGGCTGGTCATGCCCGGGGCGGTGTTGACCTCGAGCAGGTAGAAGCGGCCGCTGGCGCGGTCGCGCATCACGTCGACCCGGCCCCAGCCGCGGCAGCCCGCGGCACGGAAGGCCTCGAGCGCGATGCGGCGGATTTCCACCTCGTCGTCGCCGTCCAGGCCCGGGCACAGGTACTGGGTGTCATCGGCGATGTACTTGGCGTTGTAGTCGTACCACTGGCCCTTGGGCACGATGCGGATCGACGGCAGCGCCTGGTCGCCGAGGATGCCCACGGTCAGTTCGTCGCCCACCACCATCTGTTCCATCAGCAGCTGGCCGTCGTAGCGCGCGGCCAGGGCGACGGCGTCGTCCAGGCCGGCGTCATCGGTGACCCGGCTGATGCCGACGCTGGAGCCTTCGTTGGCCGGCTTGACCACCACCGGCAGGCCGAGCTCGACCGCGCTGGCGTGCACGTTCTCGGCCGTGACCTTGCGGTACTGCGGCGTGGGCAGGCCCAGCGACAGCCAGACCTGCTTGGTGCGGATCTTGTCCATGCCCAGCGCCGAGCCGAGCACGTCCGAGCCGGTGTACGGCACGCCGAAGGCTTCCATCAGCCCCTGCACGATGCCGTCCTCACCGCCACCGTTGTGGCCGTGCAGGATGTTGAAGACGCGGTCGAAGCGTTTTTCCACCAGCGCCAGGGCCAGCGCCGGAATGCCGTCCACGGCGGTGGCGTTGACGCCGCGCGCGCGCAGCGCCTCGATCACGTTGCGGCCGGAATCCAGCGACACCTCGCGTTCGCTGGAGGTGCCGCCCAGCAGCACCGCCACGCGGCCGAACACGGCCGGGTCGGTGGTGCGCAGCGGCGGGAAACTCAGCGCGCTCATGCCTGCACCTCGCTGCTGAAGCCTTCCACCGCAATGTGGGTGGCCACCGCGCCGATGTCGCCCGCCCCCATCATCAGCAGCAGGTCGCCGTCCTGGAGCACGTCGGGCAGCACGCTGGCCAGCTCGATGGCCTTGCCCACCACCACCGGTTCGCTGCGGCCGCGGGCGCGGATGGCGCGGGCCAGCGCATGCGAATCGGCGCCGGCAATCGGCTCCTCGCCGGCCGGGTAGACCTGGCACAGCACCAGTGCGTCGACGCTGGAAAGCACGGCGGCGAACTTGTCGAACTGGTCGCGGGTGCGGCTGTAACGGTGCGGCTGGAAGGCCACGACCAGGCGCTTGTCGCTCCAGCCCCCGCGGGCGGCGGCGAACACCGCTTCCAGTTCACTGGGGTGGTGGCCGTAATCGTCGATGACCCGCACCCTGGCGCCGGTGGCGGTGGTGACTTCGCCCAGGTCGTTGAAGCGGCGGCCGACGCCGGCGAAGCTTTCCAGCGCGCGCGCGATGGCGTCCGGAGCCACCCCCAGCTGCCAGCCGACCGCGGCGGCGGCCAGGGCGTTGAGCACGTTGTGGCGGCCCGGCAGGGCCAGCACCACGTCCTGGCTGGTGCCCTGCGGCAGGCGCAGGGTGAAGCGCATGCGGGCGCCGTCCTGGACCACGTTCTCGGCGCGCACATCGGCGTGCGCGCTCATGCCGTAGCTCATCACGTGGCGGGGGGTCTGCGCGGCCAGCGCGGCCACTTCCGGATCGTCGATGCACAGCACCGCCAGCCCGTAGAACGGCAGGCGCTGCAGGAACTCGGCGAACGCGGCCTGGACCCGGGCGAAATCGTTGCCGTAGTTTTCCAGGTGGTCGGCATCGATGTTGGTGATCACCGAGACCAGCGGATTCAGGCGCAGGAAGCTGCCATCGCTCTCATCGGCCTCGGCCACCAGCCACTGCCCGCTGCCGAGCTTGGCATTGGCGCCGGCCGCCAGCAGCTGCCCGCCGATGACGAAGGTCGGATCCAGTCCGCCCTCGCTCAGCACCGCCGCGGCCAGGCTGGTGGTAGTGGTCTTGCCGTGGGTACCGGCCACGGCGATGCCGCGGCGGAAGCGCATCAGTTCGGCCAGCATCGCCGCACGCGGCATGATCGGAATGCGCTGGCTGCGCGCTTCCATCAGCTCCGGGTTGTCCTCGCGGATCGCGCTGGAGACCACCACGCAGTCGGTGCCCAGCACGTTGGCAGCCGAGTGGCCGCGCATCACGCGCGCGCCCAGCCCGGCCAGGCGGCGGGTGGCGGCGTTGTCGGCATTGTCCGAACCGGACACTTCATAGCCCAGGGTCAGCATCACTTCGGCGATGCCGCTCATGCCGGTGCCGCCGATGCCAACGAAGTGCACGCGCGGGAAGGCGCGCACCAGGTCATTGGTGTCGTGAAGGCGGCGGATCATGCGGCGCCTCGCGTTGCGGTGTTCATTTGGATTCCTCGAGGATGATGTCGGCGATGCGCTCGGCGGCATCGACCTTGGCCAGCGCACGCGCGGCAACCGCCATCTGCATGCGACGGGCGGGATTGGCGGCCAGGTCGCGCAGCACGTGCTGCAGCTGCAGCGCGAGCGCGTCGTCCTGCTTCAGCAGCACGGCCGCGCCACGCTCGACCAGGTATTCGGCATTGCGGGTCTGGTGGTCGTCCACCGCCGCGGCGAACGGGACCAGCACGCTGCCGACGCCGGCCGCGCACAGCTCGGCCAGGGTCGACGCGCCGGAACGGCACACCACCAGGTCGGCCCAGCCGAAGGCGTCGGCCATGTCGGCGATGAACGGCTGCACCTGCGCGGCGACGCCGGCATCCTGGTAGGCCTGCAGCGCTTCGGCATGCAGCTTTTCACCGCTCTGGTGGCGCACCTCGACGGCGAACTCGCCGGCAACCGCGGCCAGTGCCTTGGGCACCGCGTTGTTGAGCGCGCGTGCGCCCTGGCTGCCGCCGAGCACCAGCAGGCGCAGCGGCCCGTGGCGGTCCGCCAGGCGCTGTTCGGGGGCGGCGATCGCGGCGATCTCGGCG
>NZ_CAUQPH010000060.1:0-23110 GCF_963519925.1 uncultured Stenotrophomonas sp.
GGCGGCGTGCTCAACGTCAGCAGCGATGGCAACCTGGGCGATGCAACGGGCGGCCTTACCTTCAACGGCGGCGAGCTGCACACCACCGGCGACTTCAACAGTGACCGCGACGTGCTCCTTGCTGGCGATGGCACCTTCACCACCGACAGCAACACCACGCTGACCAACAGCGGCGACGTGTCCGGTACTGGTGGCCTGATCAAGAATGGCGAAGGCGGCCTGGAGCTGACCGGAACGGTGAGCCACAGCGGTGGCACCACCGTCAACGAAGGCGAACTGACCCTGTCGGGCCAGAACACCTATACCGGTGGCACCACGCTCAATGGCGGCGTGCTCAACGTCAGCAGCGATGGCAACCTCGGCGATGCATCTGGTGGCCTGACCTTCAACGGCGGCGAGCTGCACACCACGGGTGATGTGGCCAGCGATCGCGACGTGCTCCTTGCGGGCGATGGCACCTTCACCACCGACAGCAATACCACGCTGACCAACAGCGGCGACGTGTCCGGTACTGGTGGCCTGATCAAGAATGGCGAAGGCGGCCTGGAGCTGACCGGTACGGTCAGCCACAGCGGCGGCACGACCGTCAACGAAGGCGAGCTGACCCTGTCGGGCCAGAACACCTACACCGGCGGCACCACGCTCAACGGCGGCGTGCTCAACATCAGCAGCGACGGCAATCTCGGCGATGCAACGGGCGGCCTGACCTTCAATGGCGGCACGCTGCAGGCATCCTCGTCGATGACCACCGGACGTTCGATGGTGCTGGACAGCGTGGGCACGCTGCGCAGCGGTGAGGGCAGCACGCTGACAGTCAATGGCCCGATCAGCGGCGGCGGCACCCTGGTGGCGGACGGCCAGGGCACGCTGGTGCTTGGCGCGGCCAACACCCACGCAGGCGGCACGCTGATCAGTGGCGGCACGGTCGTGCTGGCGCATGCAGGCGGCCTGGGTTCCGGCACCGTGGCGATCAATGACGCGACCCTGCGCACGACGGTCGACACCCAGGTGACGCAGCCGCTGCTCGTGATGGGCGAGGCAACGCTGGATGTTGCCTCGGGCACCACGACGCAGCTGACCGGCATGCTGGACGGTTCGCGCAGCACCGGCTGCTTCATCAAGAGTGGTGCGGGTCGCCTCAACTTGGCAGGCACCGCGGTCCTGGCCAATGGCACGTGCGTCAACGAAGGCACCCTCAGTGCCAATGGCGTGCTGATGAGCAATGTGCAGGTGGAACGTGACGGTACGGTGCGTGGCACGGGCACCATCGCCGGCAACATGCGCGTCGATGGCACGCTGGCCCCGGGTAACTCGCCGGGCACTCTGGCAGTGACGGGTACGGTCACGCTGACCGACGACGCCACGCTGCAGATCGATATCGACGGGTACGGCACCGGCGCCGGCGCGGGCAACTACTCGCGCCTGCTGGTGTCCGGCGCGGCCGGTCGCTTCGTCGCCAACGGCACCCTGCAGCCCCTGCTGCGCGGCATCAGTGGCAATGCGGGCAACACCTTCACCCCGAAGGTGGGCGACATGTTCCGCATCGTCAGTGGCGAGGGCGGCGTGACCGGTACCTTCGACAGGATCCTGCAGCCGACCGAGGGCCTGGCCGCCCGCACGCGTTTCCAGGTGTACTACACCACCGGTTTCGACATCGATCTGTACGTGACACCGACGGCCTACAGCGCTGACCTGGTGGGCAAGGTCAACGGCAACGGCTTGGCCACTGCCGCTGCACTGGATGCCTTGGTGGAAGCCAGCGACGCCGGCACCACCACCGCGGAGCAGACCGATCTGCTGCGCGCGGTATGGCAGCAGGATGCAGTGGCACTGCCGGTGCTGGTGACCGCCCTGACCGGCGAGAGCCACGCCAAGCTGGCCGCGCTGGCGCAGTCCAATGCGACCGCACTGGCCGACGACGTGACCGGTCGACTGGGCCAGGGTGTGCTGCTGGATGCATCCAGCACGCGTATCGACCAGCTGCTGTGGGCCAACATCGGCTACGGGGATCTGTCGGTGGACGCGGATGCCAGCGCCGACCGCTTCGATGCCCGCCAGCGTCGTGCCACGGCCGGTATCGACGTGTACCGCTCCTCCAACGTGGCGTGGGGCGCCGGCCTGGGCCGCACGACGTCGGAACTGGAGCGCAGCCCGCTGGACAACACGCTCGACAGCAACGCGTTCTTTGCCTATGGCGCGGCCAGGGCAGGTGCGGTGGTGCTGGACGGCATGCTGTCCTACTCGGCCGATCGCTGGGAAAGCCAGCGTCCGGACGTCCTGGGTGCCGATGGTCCGCTGTCCGGCAAGGCCTCGGGCACTACCCGCATGGCCAGCGCCGGTGTCAGCCTGCCCTTCACCGCGGCAGGCCTGAGCTGGCAGCCCTCACTGCGCGGCAACTGGCAGAAGGTTGAGCGCAATGCCTACCGCGAAGGGGGTGACTCGCTGGCGGCGCTGGACGTCGCACGCCTCCAGGCGGAAGGTAGCCGCGCCACGCTCGGCCTGTCGGTCGGCTCGCTGCTGAACGATCCGCTGGCGGCGCGCGGGACCTGGCAGTTCGGTCTGCAGGCGGGCATCAACCACGGCCAGGCCCGCCAGGCCACGGTGACTACCGCACTGGCCGGCGAGCGCGTGGACCTGTCCGCCGCCGAGGCGGGCAAGGCCTTCGGTCGTGCCCAGCTGCAGGGCACCGTGCGCCTGGGTGCGTCGACCTACCTGTACGGTGGCGTCAGCACCGAGCAGGGGTCGGGCGTGGAGAACAACAGCGTCAACGCGGGTATCCGCATCGCGCTGTGATGCCAGGCAGCGGGAGGGCACTGCCTTCCCGCTGCGGCATGCAATCGAGGCCGCGCAGCCCATTGGGGTGCGCGGCCTTTTCATTTGATCGGTGTCCTACTTCAATCGGCGATCCGGGTGATTCATCGGCGGCTTCTGTGGCTTGGTCGCAAACCGGTTGCCACGCCCCCGCGCGGAAGGCACCTTGCAGCGGCGATCACGTCGACCTGGAGCCCCGCATGACCCCCGTTGCCCTGTATTCGCCCGATCCGGCGCGCGGCTGGCTGCCCTGGGCCTGGCTGACGCCGATCCTGATGATCCTGTTCAACGCGGTACCGGTGATCGCGCTGGACGGGTGGATGCAGTCGCAGTATTGGTCGACACCGCGCGGCGATCCGATCGGCCTCGCTGGCTTGCATGCGCTGCTGTGGTTCGGCTTCGCGCCGACGCTGGCGGCCGTGCTCGCCTGGGTACGCTTCGTCGAAGGGCGCTCGCTGGCGAGTATCGGGCTGACCGGTCCGGCGCCACTGAAAACCTTCCTGCACGGGCTAGCCGTTGGATTCGGCACGATCGCGCTGGTCGTAGTCGCGATCTGGATGGCTGGCGGCATGCAGGCGGCGGACCTGGGGCCGGCCTGGCGGTCGCCCGTCAGTCTGCTGCACATCGGTCTGCTGCTATTGGGTTTCATGTTCCAGGCGAGCGTGGAGGAAGTCATCTTCCGCGGCTGGATGCTGTCGGTGGTTGCGCGCAAGACCAATGTCATGGTGGCAGTGCTGCTGGAATCGCTCGTTTTCTGCTTCCTGCATTTCAGTCCGCACCAGCCGCCCCGGGTCATGCTCGGCACGTTACTGTTCTCGCTGTTCGCCTGCGCCTGGGTGCTGCGGACCGGCAATATCTGGGGCGTGATGGGCTGGCACGCGGGGTGGAACTGGTTGCTCGCGACCGGCTTCGAACTGCCCGTCACCGGCATGGATGCGCACTTGCCGGCGCTACTGGTGGCGCTGCGCCCGTATGGTCCCGACGCCCTGACCGGTGGCGCGGAAGGGCCGGAAGGCAGTTACCTGTGCAGCGTCTTCCTCGTCGCCGCGATCGCGTGGATCCAGTGGCGAAAGACGCGCGGAGCTCAGAACTTCTCGCCGGAAAGCAGGTAACGCCACTGCCCGGGGGGCACCGCCCCGCCCGGGCCCTTGATGGTCCGTCACGACCAACGGTCGTGACCTACCGGATGCGGGGTCAGCGGCTACGTCCATTCGGGGCGTGCCAGTCCCGTGCGTTAGATCACCTCGATCTTGGCCTTGGCCAGCGCCTCGCGCACCATCCCGTCGTTGGCCTCGGTCACCGGGCGCGTCAGCTCCCAGTGGAACTTCACCCGGAAGCCCGCCTTCACCGCATCCTGCGCGCTCCACAGCACACAATAATCCCGCGCCAGTCCGCACACATGGACCTCGCGGATCCCGCGCTCGTGCAGCCAGCCGGCCAGGCCGGTGGCCGGGCGGGTGCCGTCAGGTCCATGGTTCTCGCGGAACGCACTATAGGAGTCCACCTCGCGGCGGGTGCCCTTGCGCAGGATCAGGTCGGCCACGGTCCAGTCCACGCCCGGGTGCAGCACGGCGCCCTCGCTGCCCTGCACACAGTGGTTCGGCCACAAGGTCTGCGGCTGCGCGTGCAGCAGGATGGTCTCGAACGGGAGCTTGCCCGGATGCTGGCTGGCGAACGACGCATGGTCAGCCGGGTGCCAGTCCTGGGTTGCCACCACCGTGCGGTAGAGGCGTTCTGCCAGCAGGTCGGCTATCGGCGCCACCAGCGCATCCCCTTCTTCGCAGGCCAGCGCACCGCCGGGCATGAAGTCCGGCTGCAGGTCGATTACCAGCAGGGCCACATCGGCGGGCAGGGGGGTCATGGCAGGTCCAGCGCAACGAGAGAGGGGCAACCAGCGTGGCGGCCCCCCGCGCGTACGTCAATCGCCCTTGGGCGTGTCGTTGTCCTGGCCGTAATACAACAGACCGATCTTGATCCGCTCACGGTTGTTCTCGCGCCGGTGGCGGTTGGCATCCCGCAGCGAGTACACGCAGCCGCAGTACTCCTGCTGGTAGAACTGCTCTCGCTTGCTGATCTCCACCATGCGCGCGGCGCCACCGCCCTTGCGCCAGTTGTAGTCCCAGTACTGGATGCCTGGGTAGTGGGCAGCAGCACGGTGGCCACAGTCGTTGATCTGGTTCATGTCCTTCCAGCGCGAGATGCCCAGCGAACTGCTGATCACCGGGAAGCCATGTTCATGCGCATACAGCGCGGTGCGCACGAAGCGCATGTCGAAGCACATGGTGCAGCGGATGCCGCGCTCAGGCTCGTTCTCCATGCCACGGGCGCGGGCGAACCAGTTGTCGGTGTCGTAGTCCGCGTCGATGAAGGGCACGCCATGCTGTTCGGCGAAGCGGATGTTCTCCTGCTTGCGCAGCTCGTACTCGCGTGCCGGGTGGATGTTGGGGTTGTAGAAGAAGATCGTGTAGTCGATACCCGAGGCGGTAATGGCTTCCATCACTTCGCCGGAGCAGGGCGCACAGCAGGAATGCAGCAGCAGCTTGTCGTGGCCGCCGGGCAGGGTGAGGGTGGGGCGGATGAAATCGGTCATGCGGAAATCCATTGACCCCGCTACCGGCAACGGCGGCAGCGGGGTCCTTGTGCAACAGTGGAAAGGTCAGGCGGCGTTGGCGTCGGCGGTCTCGGCGCGCAGCTGGTGCGCCGCCGCTACGAGCGCTTCCAGCGCGGCCCGCGTCTCCGGCCAGCCGCGGGTCTTGAGCCCGCAGTCCGGGTTGACCCAGATCTGCTCGGGCCGCAGCACCTCGGCGGCCTTGCGCAGCAGCGAGAGCATCTCTTCCTTGTCCGGCACGCGCGGCGAGTGGATGTCGTACACACCCGGACCGATCTCGTTGGGGTACTGGAAGCGCACGAAGGCATCCAGCAGTTCCATGCGCGAGCGCGAGGTCTCGATGGAGATCACATCGGCGTCCATTGCCGCCACCGAGTGGATGATGTCGTTGAACTCGGAGTAGCACATGTGGGTGTGGATCTGGGTTGCATCGCGCACGCCACTGGCGCTGATCCGGAATGCCTCCACCGCCCAGTCCAGGTACTCGCGCCACTGTGCCCGGCGCAGGGGCAGGCCTTCGCGAATGGCGGGTTCGTCGATCTGGATCACGCCGATGCCGGCCGCCTCCAGGTCCAGCACCTCATCGCGCAGCGCAAGGGCGATCTGCCGGCAGGTATCGGCGCGGGCCTGGTCATCGCGCACGAACGACCACTGCAGCACCGTCACCGGCCCGGTCAGCATGCCCTTCATCGGCCGGTCGGTGAGCGACTGCGCGTACTGCGACCAACGCACGGTCATCGGCTGCGGGCGGGTCACGTCGCCGTAGATCACCGGCGGCTTCACGCAGCGCGAGCCGTAACTCTGCACCCAGCCGTTCTTGGTGAAGGCGAAGCCGTCCAGCTGCTCGCCGAAGTACTCCACCATGTCGTTGCGCTCGAACTCCCCGTGCACCAGCACGTCCAGCCCGATCTGCTCCTGGATGCGCACGCAGTGCTCGGTCTGGCTGGCCATGAACGCATCGTAGTCGGCGTCGGGGAGGGTGCCGGACTTGTTGCGTGCGCGGGCCTCACGAACTTCCAGCGTCTGCGGGAACGAACCAATGGTGGTGGTGGGGAAGCGTGGCAGCTTCAGTGCGGCGGCCTGGGCCAGGTGGCGCTGTGGGTAGCGGCTGTGGCGCTGTGCATCGGCCGGGGTCAGTGCGGCCAGGCGCGCGGCCACGGCGGGGTTGTGCACCCGCGGCGAGCGCTTGCGGGAGGCGATGCGCTCGCGCGCGAGCTCAAGCGCGGCTTCGGCGCGGGCCGGCGCGTCGATCGCATCGGCCAGCACGCGCAGCTCTTCCAGCTTCTGCTTCGAGAACGCCAGCCAGCCACGCAGTTCGTCGTCCAGCTTCTTCTCATGCGCCAGGTCCACCGGGCTGTGCAGCAGCGAGCACGACGGCGACAGCCACAGGAAATCGCTGCCCAGTTGGCCGTGGGCATAGCGGGCCAGCACCAGCGCGTTGTCGAGGTGGGTACGCCAGATGTTGCGGCCGTTGACCAGCCCGGCCGAGAGCACGCGACCGGGGGGCAGGACCTTGATCACCGCATCCAGCTGTTCCGGCGCGCGCACCAGGTCCACGTGCAGGCCATCTGCCGGCAGCGAGGCCGCCAGTTCCAGGTTGTCGTCCAATGCGCCGAAGTAGGTGGCCACCAGCACCTTGGGGCGGGCGGCGGTGGCCAGCACCGCATAGGCGTGTTCAAAAGCAGCGCGCGCCTCCGGGCTGAGGTCCTGCACCAGCGCCGGCTCATCCAGCTGCACCCACTGCGCGCCGGCGGCCTGCAGCTGGCCCAGCAGCTGCACGTACACCGGCAGCAGCGCATCCAGCAGCTCCAGCGCCGGGCTGCCATCGGTGGTCTTGGACAGCAGCAGGAAGGTCACCGGGCCGATCAGCACCGGCCGGGTTTCGATACCCAGCGCCTTGGCCTGGCGGTATTCGGCCAGTGGCTTGTCACCGCGCAGCGCGAAGCCCTGGCCGGCCTGCAGCTCGGGCACCAGGTAGTGGTAGTTGGTGTCGAACCACTTGGTCATTTCCAGCGCGTGCAGGTCGAAGCCATCGCGCTGCAGTCCGCGTGCCATCGCGAAATAGCCGGCCAGCGGATCGGCATCGGCCAGCGCGCGGTAGCGGGCGGGAATGGCATCGAACAGGAAGGCGGCATCCAGCACCTGGTCGTACAGGCTGAAGTCGTTGCTGGGCGGCACATCCACCCCGGCATCGCGCTGCAGCTGCCAATGCGTGGTGCGCAGGGCGGTGGCGGTGTCCTGCAGCGCTTCGGCGCTGCTCTGGCCGGACCAGTACGCTTCCAGCGCGCGCTTGAGCTCGCGTTTGGCGCCGATGCGGGGGAAACCCAGGTTGGTAACAGTGGTCATGGAACGTGTCCTCATTGCAGTAGCGGCATTGAGGAACGAAGGAACTGCGCGGCACCCACGCCATTGCTGCCGTGTCCGCCCCGCCAGCGACCTTCGCCCCCGCGGGCGAACCGGATGCCGTGAAGCGGACGCACGGGGGCAGCGCCACGCAGAACGCATGGCGGCAGGCCCCGGCAACCTCCCCGCGGACGTTCCAGGTCGAATCAGAGGACGGTCGTGTCCTCCGGCCGGGGCCGGTATTCGGGCTGATGGACACAGGCACGGGGCCCACCTACTTCCTGCCGCTTCCCAGGCGCCGGGCCCAGTGCTGTTGGCAGGTTTCGTTTCCACTCACCGCTGCGGGGCAGCTCCGGAATGGGTGCGCAAGGCACCGTCACCGGATTCCCGTTTAAACCCATCCCTTCATCTGCATGAAGAGATGGATACCATCGACGAGCACAAGGTAGGCCGAGTTGCGGCGGCGGTCAAGAGCTTGCGACTACGCCCGTGCCGCATCGGCACGGTGGCGGATCGCGGTGAGGGCGTCATCCTGGATCAATCGGCCGTTCTCCCAGACCGTGACCATGGCGTCCTCGAACCCCAGTGGCAGGCTGAAGTCGTCCATTGCGTCCGCCTCGGCCGGTACCGGCACCGTGCGGAACTGGCCGTATTCGCGGTGGCGAAGAAGACGCAGGCGGCCGCGCTTGCTCTGCTTGCCGCTATCGGTAACCGGGTCCTTGTAGACATCGATCCAGCGACCGTCCACCCGGGCGGCCGAGCATTTCAGGGCAAACTTCTGCGTGTCGCGGTCCAAGCGCTGCAGCAGCGCACCGCCCATGCCGAAGGCCACGTTGTCGGCCGCGAAACCTGCCGTGGTGATGTGCTCCAGGATGGCGCGGATGCTGTCCGGATTGACGCCGTCACCCTGGATCACCCGTACATGGTTCAGCACCTTGTAGCCCTTTGCGCTCATCGTGTGTCCAAATGCTTCATCCAGCAGCTCCAGGCACTGCAGAACCACCGTCACCGGATCGCCCGAGTCCGGGCGGATCACCACGGTGGCCCCCGAGTCGACCACCTGCTGGCGCAGCGTGCTGCCCCAGTGCTGGCGGATGGCCTGGTAGATGTCGTAGCTGTCCGATACCACCGCGACCAGCGCACCCGGCTTGGCGAACTTCGCCAGCATGTTGCGGTAGGCCTCCACCTCATTCTCGCGGCCCCAGCTGGTGATCGTGCTGTGTTCGGCGGCGGGGATGGAATAGCCGGCCATCGGTTCGTGGTAGAACGCCTGGGCAAACAGCAGGGCCGACACGGTGTCGGTACCCAGGAAGTTCACCAGGTGCGCCGCACCACCGATGGCGGCGGATTCGACACTCGACACCCCGCGGCTGCCGAAATCATGCAGCTTGAACGGCAGCTGGCCCTCTGGATCATCACTGGTAAGTTCCAGGTAGCGGCGGATGGTCTGCTTGGCATGCCAGCTGGTGGTTGCCACTGTCACCGGGTACCAGATGCGCAGCAGCATCGTTTCCAGGTACGACGGTACCCAGAACGCTTGCGGGTCGGTCGATTCGATGGTCATCAAGGCGTTGTGCACCGGCACCACGGTGCCTTCGGGTACGGCCCGGATGCGGATCGGCATGAGGCCGTGGTGCTGGTCGACGATGTAGCGCCAGCCTTCCTCGTTGAAGGGAAGGCCATGGGCACTGAACAGGTCACGCGCTGCGTCGACCTCTGCATGGGTGATCGGCTTGGACAGATACTGCTTCAGGATCGCCTGCAGGCCGAAGAACACCGTGCGGTCGTAAAGGCCACCGCGCGATTCCACGTAGAAGAAGGTGGCATCGGTTCCCGGCGGATACTGCAGCCAATGGCTGGCCTTGTAGCTGTCGGTATTGAGGAGAAGATTATCGAGGTAATGCATGACGGAAGCTCCTTCGCGTCGGGTGGCGCCGGCGGTCTATCCGCCAGCGATGGAACAGGTCGGGAATCAGCCCCGGCCCAGGAAGAACTCCAGGATGTGCAGGTGGTCTTCGTAAAGCTGCGGGCCCATGTCCAGCGCCTCGCTCACCGGGATCCAGCGTGCCTTGTCGGCGTCGTCGCCACCGCGCACGGGCGGCAGTTCCCCAGCGGCGAACTCGAAGTGGAAGGCATGAGTGATGGTGCGGCCACGCTGGCTGCGGTCGGGGTGGTCGAAGACCTGCTGGCCCTTCAACGAGCCCTTCAGTACCGGTAGCGGGATTTTCAGGCGAGTCTCTTCGCGCAGCTCACGCAGGCAGCTGTCCAGCAGCGACTGTTGTTGGCCGACGAAGCCGCCCGGCAACGCCCACAGCCCCTTGCCCGGCTCCGAGCGACGGCGCACCAGCAGCACGTGGCCGGAGTGCACGACCACCGCATCGGTGGTGACGAAGGTGGGCGCATACGGCGCATCCTTCCAGGCAGCCCGGTACTGCTCGATGAAACGATACTCGGCCACCAGCTGGCCATACGCAGGGGCGCTCTTGCGGAAGGCTTCCAGCATGTCGTACACCGGCGCGGGAACGTTGCCGCGCAGCATCAGCAGTGCCCCATGGAAATCCAGGTCGCCGGACTCGAACAGGTAGCGGCGCAGTTCCGTGGCCGAGAGCGTCTCGGTGTGCTGCACATCCACCAGCGGCCATTGCGGGAACTCGCGCAGGTAGTAGCTCGACGCGTCCTTGTCCATGCCCACCAGCCCCACCTTGGCATCCGCCGGGGCTCCATCGGCACGCAGGGCGTCGGCGACGGCCCGCTGCACGCCGGCAATCCAGTGGGCCTCGTTGTAGAGGTGATCGCGAAGCGGGCGGATGATCAGTCGTGCAGCGTCGCCATCAAGCGCGGCCTGGATCATCACGGCGCGTTCGGCCACGGTCCAGGGGTTGCGTAGGCTGCGAGGGGTATCAGCAGAACCGACCAGGAAGATCAGCTTGCGGGCCCGGCTCAGGGCCAGGCGGGCAACGGCCGCATGGCC
Organism: uncultured Stenotrophomonas sp.; assembly: GCF_963519925.1. NCBI lineage: Bacteria > Pseudomonadati > Pseudomonadota > Gammaproteobacteria > Lysobacterales > Lysobacteraceae > Stenotrophomonas > uncultured Stenotrophomonas sp. Next base: position 10,734 of record NZ_CAUQPH010000060.1, read on the forward strand.
GTTGTGGAAGGGCTCGAAACGCCCAATGAAGACGAGATAGTCGTATTCCATGAGAATCCCTCATGTCGTTGTGGCTGCCGCGGGTCTGTCCCTTGGCTTGGGGTAAATGCTACGCCTCCCATTCAGTCCGTCAAGCCCCCGTGCGCGGTCGTGTCCCCGGCGCATCCGTGCAGCGCCTGGAGCACCTGCGCCACGCGGGCATCAACCGAACCCCGCAGCGTGGTGAACGCCATTCCCCGTGCCGACAATGCCGCCACGTACGCGCGTTGTTGCGCCAGGCGAAAGCTCTCGTCGCGCCGGGTACCGTCCTGCACGAACGGGAAGTCGGCCGAGCACAGAAACAGCATGTCGTAGCGTCGCTGCGCATGGGCCTGCAGCGCAGGCTCGGTGCGGCCGAACATGTCCTTGCAGTAAAGGAGCGTGGTCAGCGGGGTGGTATCGCATACCAGCCAACGGTTGGCATCGCAGGCCATCGCGTGTTCACGGGCCACCTGTACGTCAGCGATGTGCAGCAGGTCGTCGTACGCTAGCGCGCCCTGACGGGCCTCCCAATGTTCCCGCCCGAACTCCGGCACCCATTGGGTTTCCAGACGCGCGGCCAATGCAGCAGCAAGCGTGCTCTTGCCGGTGGATTCGCCACCCAGCAAGCCTATCCGGCCGACAAAGCTCGCGTATACGCGGGGGTCAAGAAAACCACGCATGGCGTGCGGATCACGCCGCAGCGCCGTGCCCGAGACAGGAATCAAGCGGCGTGGCAGGTCAAGGCACACGTGGGCCACTGGCCAATGCTGGCCCGCCTCGGCACTGAACGCCTCCTGCAGGGCCGCGGCAAAGCCATCACCGTACGACTCGCTGGTGAACACCGCATCCACCCGCACACCCCATAAGGCGCTGCACACCCACGCCACGAACGCGCGCTGTGCGGCGTCATCGTCCAGGTTCGTGGGCAGCTTCCGCACCGGGAGGTTGCGCTGCAGGCACTCGGCGGCGAGACGCGCATCGTCCAGTACCAGCCGTTCCAGATTGGGGTACAACGTGTGCAACCACGCGTCACGCTGTGCGGCGTGGCAGCCTGCAAACTCCGGCGCGCTCCAGCTCAGCACCAGCACACGGTCGCAGCGTGCTACGGCATGCTCGATCAGCGCCTGATGCCCCCGATGCAACGGACTGAACTTGCCAACCACCAACCCCGTGCCGAAATTGTCAGTCATGCGCGCCGCTGACCCTTGCAACCTGCGCGTATTGCTCACGCATCAGCCGTCGCCAATGTCGCAGCGATACCACCGCATTGATCCAGAACACGACATAGAGCAGCGCCGTCAGATGCAGTCCACGGCTGGCATACAGCGGCACGGCCACACTGTTGACCATCAACCAGAACCACCAGGAGTGCAGCTTGCGGCGCATCATCAACAGCTGCGCGACAACACTGAGCACCAGTACCGCCGAATCGAGGAACGGCGCGTAGGCATCGGTCCAGGTATGCAGCAGCAACCCGTAACCGGTGCTCGTCAGCACCGCCGCTGGCAGGATCCAAGCGAGGGTTGGCAAACGGACGATGGTGATGGGCAGCGCATGTCCATGATCCCCGCGCAACCATTGCCACCAGCCGATCACGCTGGTGACCACGAACACGCCTTGCAGCACCACGTCGGCATACAGCCGGGCTTCGTAGAACACCAGGGCGAACAGGCTGCAGCCGATGATGCCCGTCCACCAGGTGTGCACGCTGTTGCGACCGGCAAGGAGGATGGAGGCGGCCACGGTGACGTTGGCGGCGATCTCAAGGGCGCTGGTCATGCCGGCGCGCCTGGCAGGTAGGAGCGGTACTGCAGGGTCTTATCCTTTGCTTCAAGGGATTGTTCGGTTTCGCTGTGCCCGCGGTCAAGGCGAGGGCTGATAGGGTTCAATGCGGGCAAGCACGTCGGCAAGCTCGTCGCGCGCCTTGGCTGCGTCGTACGACATCTGCAGGTTCATCCAGAAGCCCTCGCTGGTACCGAAGAACCGCGCGAGCCGCAGTGCCGTGTCGGCCGTGATGCCCCGGCGCCCGGCGATGATCTCGCTGATCCGCGTCTGTTTGACGTCGATCGACTTGGCGAGCCGGTACTGGGTGAGGCCGAACGGGGTCAGGAATTCTTCCTGAAGGATCTCGCCGGGGTGCGGGTAAGGGATGGGGCGCAAGGGAGCGGTCCCAAGGATCGTTGACCTGAATACTACCGTCTGACGGTAGTAGTGCAAATCGAAAGTATCTATCGGTGCATCCGCCAACCCACTTGCCGCGTATCTCTCCAGCAACCTCTCATGGAAACCGGCATGCGCCGCCTCCCTCTCAGCTCCGCTGGACTGCTTCTGCTGCTGTGCCCATTGCTGGCGCCTGCCCAGGCCGTGCAGCGGCAGGAAGGGCGCGCCTTCGCTGCGGATGGTGGGGCGCTGCTATACCGCGAGACGCACTGGCTGCAGGGGCCGCCCGAGGCGTTGTCGCGGCTGGTGCTGTACCGCTGCGCGGACGGCCGCCCCTTCGCGCGCAAGTGGATGACGCCCCAGGGCAGCCCGCAGACGCCGGATTTCGCGCTGGAGGACGGGCGCGACGGGTACCAGGAAGGTGTGCGCGGCAATGGTGCGGCGCGCACGGTCTACGTGCGGGCCACTTCGGATGCCACCCCGGTCAGCCGCGGCTTGGAGGTGCCCGCAGGCGCGGTGGTCGATGCCGGTTTCGACGCGGCCGTGCGGCGCCATTGGGCAGACCTGCTCGAAGGGCAGCCGGTGGCGTTCCAGTTCCTGCTGCCCAGCCGCCAGCGGCTGGTGCCGTTGAAGCTGCAACGCACCGCAGCCCTCACCTGGAAAGGCCAGCCGGCGCAGCAGCTACAGATGAAACTCGATGCATGGTTCGGCTTCGCGGTGCCGGCGGTAACCCTCATCTATGCCAGCGCCGACCAGCGCCTGCTGCAGTTCACCGGCACCGGCAACGTACGCGACCACAACGGTCGCTACCCGCAGGTGCGCGTGGAGTTCCCTTCCCCGCCCGTTGCCGCTTCCGCGGCAGAGCTTGCCACGGCGCGGGAGCAGGCCCTGGTGAAGAAATGCGACAGCTGATGACCCTCTTGCAGCCAATCGCCAGAGCAACGACCATGCAGGTTCGCTCCCTGCCCACGTTGAGCCTGCGATGCCCGAGCTGGATGCTTCAGATACCGCCGCGTCAGCACGCCTTGACCGGCTCCTGGTCCAGGTGGCCGGCGGCGACCGCCAGGCGTTCGAGTCCGTTTACCAGCTCGCCTCGGGCCGGCTGTTCGCGATCTGCCTGCACACCCTGCGCGATCGCGGCGATGCCGAAGAGGTCCTGCAGGATGTGTTCACCACGGTCTGGCGCAAAGCGACCCAGTTCGATGCCACGCGGGCGTCGGCCATGACCTGGCTGTCGATGATGGCGCGCAACCGCGCGATCGACCGGCTGCGGGCCGCGCCGCCGCGGGCGCTGGACGACCTGTCGGTGGCCGAGGAGATTCCCGATTTCGCGCCGCAACCGGGGCAGGTGGCCGAGCACGCCTCCGACCGCGCGCGCCTGGATACATGCCTGGATACCCTTGAGCCGCGTCGCCGCTCGCTGATCCGCAGCGCGTTCCTGCACGGCGCCAGTTATGAAGAACTGGCCCGCCGCATCGGCTCGCCGCTGGGGTCGGTGAAGAGCTGGATCCGCCGCGGGCTGGGCCAACTACGGGTGTGCCTGGAACGATGAACATCCGCGACCTTCACGACATCGAAGACGGGCAGCCGCCCAGTGCCGACATCCTGGCCGGCGAATACGTGCTGGGCGTGCACGACGCCGCCGAGCGGCGCCAGATTGAACAGCGCATCGCCACCGATCCCGGCTTCGCCCGGCTGGTCGAGCAGTGGCAGGTCCGGCTTGCGCCGCTGCTGGAGGAACTGGGCAGCGAAGCGGTGCCGGCGCACCTGTGGCCGCGTATCCGCAGCGAGCTGGGCTGGCCGGCGGTGACGGCCGCGCCGAAGCTGTGGCAGCGCACCGGGTTCTGGCAGGGGATGACCGCCCTGGCCGCGGCCATTGCGCTGGTGGCGGTGTTCAACCGCCAGGTGCTGCCGCCGACCGCGCCCACCACGCCGGTCGCGGTGACGCCGACGCCGACGCCGACCCCGGCCGAGCCGGAACAGGCCACCAAGCCGGTCACGCCGCTGCTGCACGACGACGGCACGCCCGGCTGGCTGGCGTCGGTGGACAAGGCGCAGGGCAAGGTGCTGATGGTGCCGGTGCCGGCACCGGCCGACTCGGCCGGTCGCGCACCGGAGCTGTGGCTGATTCCGGCTGGCGGCGCGCCGCGTTCGCTCGGCCTGGTCTCGATCAACCGCGCCCATACCGTGGCCGTGCCGGACGCGTTGCGTGATGTCCTTGTGAACGGCTCGGTGCTGGCGATCACGCTGGAACCGGCCAGCGGTGCGCCGCAGGGCATCCCGACCGGTCCGGTCATTGCCAAGGGCGACATCGCCAACCTGTAAGCGACACCCCTTCCGGAAATTTTTTTCGGAAGGGGTGCATCCAAACGCCACGGAGCTGCGTATCTCCTGATGAACCACCCAGGAGAGGCGCGACATGCGGTCCCGTTCCACCCCCGATCACCCCGGTCGCGCCCCGCGCGGCCCTTGGGTCACCGTGATGCGCTGGTTCGACACCGGTGCGTCCGCGCCGGTGGCGGGCGGCGACGGGAACCGCGTGGACTGGCTGCGTGCGATCCCCTTCGTAGCCATGCACCTGGCCTGCCTGGCGGTGATCTGGGTGGGGGTGTCGTGGGTGGCGGTGGGCGTGGCGCTGGCGCTGTACGCGCTGCGGATGTTCGCCATCACCGCCTTCTACCACCGCTACTTCGCGCATCGCACCTTCCGCACCTCGCGCGCGGTGCAGTTCCTGTTCGCGGTGATCGGCGCGGCCAGCGTGCAGCGCGGTCCGCTGTGGTGGGCCGCGCACCACCGCAACCACCACCGCCACACCGAAACCGCCGCGGACCCGCATTCGCCCACGGTGCACGGCTTCTGGTGGAGCCACATGGGCTGGTTCCTCACTACCGAAGGCTTCCGCACCGACTGGGCGCGCATTCCCGACCTGGTGAAGTACCCGGAACTGCGCTGGCTGGACCGCTTCGACACGCTGGTGCCGATCGCCCTGGCCGCTGCGTTGTTCGGGCTGGGCGCGCTGCTGGAACGGGTGGCGCCCGGGCTGGGCACCAGCGGCGGGCAGATGCTGGTATGGGGCTTCTTCATCTCCACCGTGGTGCTGTTCCACGCCACGGTGACCATCAACTCGCTGGCCCACCGCTTCGGCACGCGCCGCTTCGCCACCGGCGATGACAGCCGCAACAACCTGTGGCTGGCCCTGCTGACCTTCGGCGAGGGCTGGCACAACAACCACCACTTCTTCCCGGGCACCGCGCGCCAGGGCTTCTACTGGTGGGAAGTGGACCTCACCTGGTACGGGCTGCGCGCGATGGCCGCGCTGGGCCTGGTGCGCGACCTCAAACCGGTGCCGGCCTGGGTGCTGGCCAAGGCGGAGCACTGACATGCGCATCGCCGTGATCGGATCGGGCATCGCCGGATTGGCCAGCGCCTGGTGGCTGAGCCAGCGCCATGAGGTCACCCTGTTCGAAGCCAACGATTATCTGGGCGGCCACACCCACACCCACCAGGTCGAGGTGGACGGCCAGGTGCACGCGGTGGACACCGGCTTCATCGTGTTCAACCCGACCCACTACCCGTTGCTGACCGCGCTGTTCGACGATCTGGACGTCGCATCTCAGCCCACCACCATGAGCTTTTCGGTGCACAGCGAGCGCAGCGGCGTGGAGTACAACGCCACCTCGCTGGACACCCTTTTCTGCCAGCGCCGCAACCTGGTCTCGCCGCGCTTCTGGGGCATGCTGCGCGACCTGCGCCGCTTCTACCGCGAGGCGCCGGCCCTGCTGCACAGCACCGACGAAGGGCCCTCGCTGGGCGAATTCCTCGACGCAGGCCGCTACGGCGGCGCCTTCATCCAGGAGCACCTGCTGCCGATGGCGTCGGCCCTGTGGTCCGCACCCATCGCCAGCCTGGCCCACTTCCCGGCACGGTACCTGGTGCAGTTCATGGCCAACCACCAGATGCTCCAGATCAGTGGGCGGCCGGAGTGGCGGGTGGTGAGCGGCGGCTCGGCGCGCTACGTGGACGCACTGCGTCGGCGATGGCGGGTGCGCGAGCGGCTGGAAAGCCGCGTGCTGGGCGTGGAGCGGCATGAGCACGGTGTGCGCGTGCTCACCGCCGAAGGCCTGGAAGGCTTCGACCAGCTGGTGCTGGCCTGCCACAGTGACCAGGCGCTGGCGTTGCTGTCCGACGCGGACGCCTGCGAACGCAGCGTGCTCGGCGCGATCGGCTACCAGCCCAACGAAGTAGTGCTGCACACCGACGCCCGCCTGCTGCCGCGCAACCGCAAGGCATGGGCCGCGTGGAACGCGCACGTGCCGCGCGATCCGATGGCACCGTGCTCGGTCAGCTACTGCATGAACCTGCTGCAGGGCATCGACACGCCCACGCCGCTGGTGGTCACGCTCAACCGCACCGAGGCCATCGACCCGGCGAAGGTGCTGCGCACGCTGCACTATGCGCACCCGGTGCACGACCACGACATGGTCCGCGCGCAGGCCCGCTGGACCGAAGTGCAGGGCAGGCGCCGCACCTGGTTTGCCGGTGCCTACTGGGGCTGGGGCTTCCACGAGGACGGCATCCGCAGTGCACGGCGGGTGGTGGACGCGCTGCAGTCGCTGGACGCCGAAGCCTACTGGCCGCTGTCGCAGGGGGTGTCGGCATGACCGCCAGTGCGATCTACCGGGGCCGCATGCAGCACCGCCGCCATGCACCGCAAGCCCACGCCTTCACCTACCCGGTCGCGCAGCTGCTGCTGGACCTGGACGAGCTGGACACGCTGTTCGAACGCCGCTGGCTGTGGTCGGTGGGCCGCCGCAACCTGGCCGAGTTCCGCCGCAGCGATTACCTGGGCGACCCGGACCAGCCGCTGGCCGGTGCGGTGCGGGCACGCATCACCGAGGCAATGGGACGCGCACCGTCCGGCCCGATCCGCCTGCTGACCCACCTGCGCTACGCCGGGCATGTGTTCAACCCGGTCAGCTTCTACTACTGCTACGCCGCCGACGGCACCACGCTGGACTGCATCGTGGCCGAGATCACCAACACGCCGTGGAAAGAACGCCACGCCTACGTGCTGCCGGTGACGGAAGCGGATGCGCACGGCCGCGCGCTCGGCTGGAGCTTCGACAAGCGCTTCCACGTGTCGCCGTTCATGCCCATGGACTGCCACTACCACTGGCGTTTCACCGCCCCCGGCGACGACCTGCGCGTGCACATGCAGGTGTGGCGCGACGGCCAGCGCCAGTTCGACGCCGACCTGGCCCTGCAGCGCCACCCGCTGGACGGCCGCGGCCTGGCCGCCGTGCTGCTGCGCTATCCGTTGATGACGCTGCAGGTGGTGGTGGCGATCCACTGGCAGGCGCTGCGCCTGTGGCTGAAACGCACCCCTGTCCACGACCACCCTTCGATTGCCGGAAAGCAACCATGAACGACATGACCCGACCGCTGGCCCTGCCGCAGCCCAGCGCGCTGGAAGCCTTCCTGCGCCGGCGCCTGCTGGCCCAGCTCGCGCCCATGAAGGGTGGCCGCCTGCAACTGCGCGACGCGCTGGGTGATGTCACCCTCGGCGACGCCGACGGAGCACTGCAGGTCACCGTGTGGGTCGACCACCCTGCGTTCTACCGCGCGGTCGCCGCGCAGGGCAGTGTCGGTGCGGGCGAATCCTACATCCGCGGCGAGTGGCGCTGCGACAACCTGGTGGCGCTGGTGCAGCTGCTGGTGCGCAACCGCGCGCTGCTCGACGGCATGGAGCGCGGCCCGGCGCGGCTGGGCGGTTGGCTGCTGCAGGGCTGGAACCGCCTGCGCCGCAACACCCGCGAAGGAAGCCGACGCAACATCGCCGCGCATTACGACCTGGGCAATGCGTTCTTCTCGCTGTTCCTCTCCAGCGACCTGATGTATTCCTCGGCGCTGTATGCCGAACCCGGCGATACGCTGGAAGTGGCCTCGCAGCGCAAGCTGGCCCGCATCTGCGACCAGTTGCGCCTGCAACCCGGCGACCGCGTGATCGAGATCGGCACCGGCTGGGGCGGCTTTGCGGTGTACGCGGCGCTCCACCATGGCTGCCACGTCACCACCACCACCATCTCCAGGGAGCAGTACGCCCTGGCCACCGAACGCGTGGCCAGGGCGGGACTGCAGGACCGGGTGACCGTACTGCTGAAGGACTACCGCGACCTCGACGGGCAGTACGACAAGCTGGTCTCGATCGAGATGATCGAGGCCATCGGCGCGCAGTACCTGGACACCTACTTCGCCACGCTGACCCGCCTGCTCAAAGCGGACGGGCTGGCCATGCTGCAGGCGATCACCATCGAAGACGAGCGCTATGAGCAGGCACGGCGCAGCGTGGACTACATCAAGCGCTTCGTGTTCCCCGGCAGTTTCATTCCCTCGCTGCACGCCATGCTGGGCGCGAAGACGCGCAGCAGCGACCTGCAGCTGATCGGCCAGCATGACTTCGGCCAGTCCTACGCGCTCACGCTGCGCGCATGGCGCCGCCGCTTCCTGTCGCAGCTGCCGGCGGTACGCGCGCAGGGCTTCGACGAGCGCTTCATCCGCCTGTGGGAGTTCTACCTGGCCTATTGCGAGGGCGGTTTCCTGGAGCGCTCCATCGGCGTCTCGCAGCTGCTGCTGGCGCGGCCCGGCTACCGGCCGGCGCCGATCGAGGGAACCCACTGACGTGCGCCATTTCTGGGCCAATGTGATCGGCAACCAGGGGGTCTGGCTGTGCGCGGTGATCGGCGCCGGGCACGGACTGCGCTGGCCCGCCGTGTTGGCTGCCACCGTGTACGTGCTCAGCCAGCTGGCGTGGGCGGCGCGGCCTGCGGTCGACCTGAAGCTGTTGGGCGTGGCGCTGCTGTGCGGCGTGGTCGTGGACGGCGTGGCTGGCGGCTCCGGCCGGGTGGTGTACGCCGCGGCGGGGCCAAGCCCGTGGATGGCGCCGGTGTGGATCCTGGCGCTGTGGGCTGCGTTCGCGATGACGCTCACGGTGTCGCTCAAGGCGCTGCAGCACCGTCTGTGGCTGGCGGCGCTGGTCGGGCTGCTGGCGCCGCTGGCCTATCTCTCCGCGGCGCGCGGCTGGTCGTCGGTGGCCTTCGCCGCGCCGGCCTGGCAGGGCGTGGCGATGCTGGCTGCGGGTTGGGCCGTTGCACTGCCGGTACTGGCCGCCTGCGCACAGCACTGGCAGCACGCTGCCGGCAACGCCGCAGCAACCACCAAGGGAGCACATGCATGATCCATCTTCTGTGGGTATGGCTGTATGCGGCACTGATCATGTGCTGGGGCTGGTGGTGGCAGCGCCGGCACCAGAACATCGGCGTGGTGGATGTGCTCTGGGCCAAGGGCGTGGGCGCCTCTGCGCTGCTGCTGGCGTGGCTGGGCGATGGTGAAACCGCGCCGCGCATCGCATTGGCCGTGCTTGGTGGGCTGTGGGGTTCGCGGCTGGCGCTGCACCTGTGGAAGCGCGTGCGCAGCGAAGACGAAGATGGCCGCTACCAGCACCTGCGTCGGCACTGGAACGGGCACCAGGGCAAGATCTTCGGCTTCTTCCAGTTCCAGGCGGTGCTGATCGTCCTGTTCGCACTGCCGTTCGTGGCGGTTTCGCAGAGCGCGGAACTGCCCGTGGGCTGGATCGTCGCCGCGGTGGCGATGTGGTTCCTCAGTGTCGGTGGTGAGGCGCTCGCCGACCGCCAGCTGGCCCGGTTCCGCGCCAACCCGTCCAACAAGGGCAGGACCTGCCGCGATGGATTGTGGCGCTACTCGCGCCATCCCAACTACTTCTTCGAATGGCTGCACTGGTTCACCTACGTGCTGCTGGCCGTGCAGTCGCCGCTGTGGTGGCTGGCCTGGTCCGGCCCGGTGGTGATGTACGTGTTCCTGCGCTGGGTGAGCGGCATTCCCTTCACCGAGGCGCAGGCGCTGCGCACGCGTGGTGATGATTACCGCGACTACCAGCGCAGCACGCCGATGCTGTTCCCGTGGTTCCCCTCCCGTACCACCTCGCCCCGCAAGGAGTCTTCACCGTGAACGTCGCCCGAGAATCGCTGCCCCTGCCGGACTACGCTCCCGGGTTGACCGGCCTGGCCGAACGCGGCCTGCTGCCCGATGCGCTGCTGCGGCTGGGTATCCGCCGCCAGTGCGAAGCCCGCCTGCGCGAGGAAAGTGCAGGCAGTGTCGAAGCGCAGTCGCAACGTTTCGCCGAGCGCATCATCGGCCTGTCGCGCAGTCCGCTGGCCCTGCATGTGGACGCGGCCAACCGCCAGCATTACGAAGTGCCCGCCGCCTTCTTCCAGGATTGCCTCGGCGCCCGCCTGAAGTACAGCAGCTGCTATTACCCCACCGGCAACGAAACCCTGGACCAGGCCGAAGAGGCGATGCTGGCGCTGTACGGCGAACGCGCGCAGCTCGCCGACGGCCAGGACATCCTCGAACTGGGCTGTGGCTGGGGATCGCTGACGTTGTGGATGGCCGAGCGCTATCCCACCGCGCGCATCACCGCCGTGTCCAATTCCAACAGCCAGCGCGAGCACATCCTGGCGCAGTGCCGCGCACGTGGGTTGAGCAACGTGACCGTGCTGACCCGCGACGTGAACCAGCTTGTGCTGGACCCTGGCAGCTTCGATCGCTGTGTCTCTGTGGAGATGTTCGAACACGTGCGCAACTACGCGCGGCTGCTGCAGCGCATCCACCAGTGGCTGCGCCCGGACGGCAAGCTGTTCGTGCATATCTTCGTGCACCGCACCCTGATGTACCCGTTCGAAGCCGAGGGCGAGGACAACTGGATGGGGCGGCACTTCTTCACCGGTGGGCTGATGCCGGCCGCCGACACCCTGCTGCACTTCCAGCAGCACCTGCACCTGCAGCAGCGCTGGCTGCTGGACGGCACCCACTACGAGCGCACCGCCAACCACTGGCTGGCCCGCCAAGACCAGAATCGCGACGCGGTGATGGCGGTGCTCCGCGCCGGCTACGGCGACGCCGCCGCGGCGCTGTGGTTCCAGCGCTGGCGCATGTTCTGGATGGCCTGCGCCGAGCTTTTCGGTTACCAGCAGGGCCAGCAGTGGATGGTGGCCCACTACCTGTTCGAACGTCCCTGACCCACGCCGAGGATATTGCCATGACGCTACGACACCTGCTTCCCCTGCTCGCCGCCGGCATGCTGCTCGGCGGCTGCAGCAGCAATACCCGCCCCATTCCGCCGGTGGCCCACGTGGACGTGCCGCGTTTCATGGGCGACTGGTACGTGATCGCGCATATCCCCAGCCGGCCCGAGCGTGAGGCATTCGACGCGGTGGAGTCCTACGCACTGCGTCCCGATGGCCGTATCCAGACCACCTTCCGCTATCGCAAGGGCAGCTTCGAGGCACCGATCAAGACCATGCACCCGATCGGCACGGTCAAGGAAGGCACCAACGGCGCGGAGTGGGGCATGCAGTTCGTCTGGCCGATCAAGGCCGAGTATGTGATCGTCTACCTGGACGACGACTACCAGCAGACCATCGTCGGCCGCAGCAAGCGCGATTACATGTGGCTGATGGCGCGCACCCCGCAGATCTCCGAGCAGGACTACCAGAAGGCCATGACCCGGATCGCCGCGCTGGGCTACGACCTGTCGCAGGTGCGCCGGGTGCCGCAGTCGGCCGCCGGCAACCGCCGATGACGTAACTGCGGCGGGGTTCTCAGGCCCTGAGAAGGCCTTAGGCGATACTGGTGCCCAAGGCGGAGGAGGGCGGCGCAATGGCGGACAAGTACTGCGATCTGGTCATGAAGGGCGGCATCACCAGCGGCATCGTGTACCCCAACGCGGTGCTGTCGCTGGCCCGGGAATACCGCTTCAAGAACATCGGTGGCACCTCGGCCGGGGCCATCGCCGCCGCCGTGGCTGCCGCTGCCGCACTGGGCGATCGGCGCTGCCGGGTCGGCGAACCGATGGGGCCACAGGCCGGTTTTGCCGGGTTGGCCGACGTCTCCACCCAGCTGTCGCGGCGCGGTTTCATCTACAGCCTGTTCCAGCCGGCGTACGGCGCGCGCACCGCCTACCGTCTGCTGGTGATGCTGGCCGGCAAGGCCGGCCTGCCGCGCAAGCTCCTGTGCCTGGCGGCTGCCGTGTTCGCCATCGCCCCGCTGGAGCTGCTGGCCGCGCTGGTGGCGCTGCTCGGCATCGGCTGGCTGGCGGCGGGGGTGGACGGCATGTGGGC
>NZ_CAUQPH010000061.1:0-23042 GCF_963519925.1 uncultured Stenotrophomonas sp.
CGGCATGCACGTGCGGCATCACGTCGGCCTGCAGGGCCTGCAGCAGGGCGTCGCCGCTGCGGTCGAGGACACGGCCGCGGTTGTAGGGGCCGCCCATCGCATCGACCACCGCGCGCAGCGGGCGGCGACGGCGTGCGACGCGTTCGGCCACGGTGCGCGCGGAACCGTCGTCGGCCAACGAGCCGAGCAGCGTTTCCAGCCCCGGCTCATCGGCGAACTGCTCCTGCAGCGCGGAGAGCCGGCCCGGGTCGCGGCCGACCACCAGGACCGGGCTGCCGGCCTCCAGCAGCGCGGCGACGATGCCCTGCCCGACGTTGCCGGTGCCACCAAGCACCAGAACCTCGGGGGCCAGCATCCCACTCATGGGACTTTAACTCCCGTCGCCGGGATAATCCCAATTCGACCCAGTCGGCCGCCGTTGCGGGCAGCAAATCGCAGGCTGCCGCCGCGCTGCAGGTTGGCGGGCGGGGTGAACTCGCGGAATGCCTTGCCGGAGAAGGCCGAAGGGCGCTTCTCCACGGTCAGGGCCAGGTCCAGCGAGGGTGTGCGGCCGGTCAGTACGCGGCCTAGAATGTTCTGCAACCACATGGTTGGCGTCCTCCAAATCGGGAATGGCGCCAGATTAGTCCTCGAACTCCCCCTTGATTAGTCCGGATTAAGGGGAATAATCGTCCCGTACCCGGCACAATCTTTCGGGCACCCTATCCTCCCCGATTCGGATCCTCCTCATGGCCCACGATCTCAACGACACGCTGATCTTCGTCAAGGTGGTCGAGCAAGGCAGCTTCATTGCAGCCGCCAACGCGCTCGGCCTGCCCAAGACCACCGTCAGCCGCAAGGTGCAGGACCTGGAAACCCGCCTGGGTGCGCGGCTGTTGCACCGGACCACGCGCAGGCTGGGCCTGACCGAAGCCGGTTCGGTCTACCACGAGCACTGCCAGCGCATCGCGCGCGAACTGGAAGAGGCCGAAGGCGCAGTGAACCAGCTGCAGTCAGGCCCGCGCGGCTGGCTGCGCTTCACCGTGCCCTATTCCATCGGCATCACCTGGATCGCGCCGCTGCTTGGCCAGTTCCATGCCCAGTACCCGGAAATCCAGCTGGACATGCACCTGGGCAATGAAAAGCTGGACCTGATCGCCGGTGAAGCGGACCTGGCGCTGCGGGTGGGGGCGTTGCCGGACTCCAACCTGGTGGCGCGCAAGCTGGGCAGCCTGCGCACGCAGGTGTTCGCCAGCCCCGCCTACATCGAACGCTATGGCGAGCCGCTGCATCCGGACGAGCTGCAGTTCCACCGCATCCTGGCGATGCGCAAGGCGCGCAACCTCAACAACAACCGCTTCTTCTGGCAGTTGGGCGAGAACGGCGGCGACCTGCGCGATTTCCCGGTCAATCCGCTGCTGGTGGCCAATGACCCGTCGGCGCTCAACGGCGCGCTGGTGTGTGGCGAAGGGCTGCTGCTCACCGGCGACGTGATGGCCAAGCCGTTCATCGAGTCGGGCATGGTGCGCCGCGTGCTGGCCGGCTGGACCGGGCCGGAGGTCGACTTCAACGCGGTGTTCGCCGGCGGCCGGCTGGTATCGCCGAAGGTGCGCGCGTTCGTGGACTTCCTGGTGGAGAAGCTCAACTTCGACGCCAATTACATGCTGGCGCAGTGTCCGGCCGCCAAGCTGGCCAAGCAGCAGCAGAAGGAAGCGGAGGCGGAGCTGGAGGAAACCGGGAAGCGGATCCTGGAGACGGTGACCGCGTGATCGTCGCGGTGGTGCGGCGGGCGGAGATGACAGGTTGAGCCTACAGGTAGCGCCGACAGGTAGAGCCGACTGTTAGTCGGCTGTTAGTCAGCTGCTCTCTGCCGGAAAGGCGGCCGACTAACAGTCGGCGCTACAGAAAATGCCGCCCATTGGGCGGCATTTTTGCGTTGCATCGGCATGGCCGATGCAACGCAGCAATAACAGGCGCTTGCGCCTGTTATTGCTGCAACGGAATCACGCGGATTTCCACGCGGCGGTTCTTGGCGCGGCCGGCGTCGGTGCTGTTGTCGGCAATCGGGTAGGCCTTGCCGGCACCCAGCGTCTCGATGCGCACGCTCTGCACGCCTTGGCCGATCAGGTACTGCGCCACCGAATCGGCGCGCTCCTTCGAAAGCTTGTTGTTGACCGCATCGCTGCCGATGCTGTCGGTGTGGCCGACCACTTCGATCATGGTCTGGTTGTACTCGCCGAGGGTCTTGGCCACACCGTTCAGGGCACCGTAGAACTGCGGCTTCAATGCGGACTTGCCGAAGTCGAAGGTCACGCCGTCCGGCAGGTTCAGCACGATGTTGTCGCCTTGGCGCTGCACGTCGATACCGGTATTGGCGGTGCGCTCGCGCAGTTCACGCTCCTGCTTGTTCTGGTACGCACCCACGCCGGCACCGGCGAGCGCGCCGATACCGGCGCCGACCATCGCATGCTGGCGGCGTTCGGTAGCGCTGTCGCCGGTCAGCAGGCCGGCAGCGACACCGATGGCGGTGCCGATCAGCGCATTGCGGCCGGTGCGGCTCTGCTGCTCGGTCGGGTTGCCGTACTGGTCGCTCTGCACGTACGTACCACCGGTGGCGCAGGCCGACAGGGCGGCAGCGGTCATCAGGGCCAGGGCCACGTTGCGGGGTGCGGATCGGATCATGTGTTTTCTCCTGAAGTGCCGGCGGCCGGCGTGCGAACGGCCAGAAGCATAAACACGCCGACGCGATGCCGGCATGATGAACACGCCCGTATTCGGCATTTCATTCAGGTTTGCGGGGGTTCAACTGGTGTGGCGGTACGCTGCCAATGCGGCTTCCCGGCCTGCGGCCAGGTCCACCAGCGGCACCGCCGGATACCCCGGCGCCAGCTCGGCCAGCAGTGCGGGCGATTGCCACGGCGCGAAGCGGGCCTTGACCGGCAACGGCGCAAGTTCAGGCACCCAGCGGGTGATATAGCGCGCATGCGGATCGAACTTCTGCGACTGCGTGACCGGATTGAAGATGCGGAAATACGGTGCCGCATCCGCCCCGGTCCCAGCCACCCACTGCCAGCCCATCGTATTGTTGGCCAGGTCCGCATCCACCAGCGTGTCCCAGAACCAGCGCGCGCCGTGCAGCCAGTGTTGGCGCATGTGCTTGCACAGGAAGCTGGCCACGATCATGCGCACGCGGTTGTGCATGTAACCGGTGGCCCACAGCTCGCGCAGGCCGGCGTCGACGATGGGCACGCCCGTCCGGCCCTGCTGCCACGCCTGCAGCTGGGCCTCGTTGGGCTTGGCCCAGCTGAAACGTTCGAAGCGCGGGTTGAGGTTGTGCTCCGGCGTCTGCGGGAAATGGTGCAGCAGGTGATACGAAAATTCGCGCCAGCCCAGCTCCCGGATGTAGCCGTCGATGTCGGCATCGCGACCGGCGCTGCGTTCCTGCTCCAGCCGTCGCACGATCTGCCACGGCGAGAGCTCGCCGAAATGCAGGTGCGGCGACAGCAGCGAGGTGCCCACGCGGTCCGGCAGGTCGCGCTGCTGCCGGTAACCGTTCAAGGCACCCTCAACGAACACGGACAGCGCTTCGTGTGCGCCCGCCTCGCCGGGCTGCCAGTGCTCCCAGAACTGCCTGTCCCAGTCCAGCCGCGGTGCCAGCTGCAGCGCGTCCAGCGCGACGCCCTGCACGCCGTGGGCAGGCAGCACGTCGGGCAACCTGGTGGACGCCGGAATGTTCATGCGGGTCAGCGCGTTGCGCCAGAACGGAGTAAACACCTTGTAGGGTCCGCCCTGCAGGGTGGCGATATCCCACGGCTCGAACATCAGGCTGCCGTTACAGCTGCTGGCCTCGATACCCTGCTCGCGCAGTTCGCGTTTGATCCGTGCATCGCGCGGCTGCGTGGCCGGCTCGTACTTGCGGTTCCAGTACACCGCTTCGGCACCGGTGTCGGCGATCAGTGCCTGCAGTTCGGCCAGGCTGTCGCCGCTGCGCAGTACCAGCGCCGAGCCACGCGCGCGCAGGTCCGCATCCAGTGCGGCCAGCGACCGGTGCAGCCAGGCGTTGGAGGCCGCACCCGGTGCCCACGCGCCTTCTTCATGCGGCGCATGGATGTAGACCGGCACAGGGACATGCCCGGCCTCGAGGGCGGCCTGCAATGCCGGGTTGTCCTGAAGCCGCAGATCGCGGCGAAACCAGACCAGAGCTGCCGACACGCATACCGCCTTCGCTTGAAAGAGGCCACATGATAGCCAGCGCAGGTGAAGGCAGTGCACGCAGCCTTCGCGTGGCCGCCATGCGGCCTGCACCGCTCCTGCACGGCGCACCCGACAAGGTGGGCGCATGCCCAGCCGGACCCCGCCACGGCAGCACCCACGTGGCCGTCGGCACCCTCCCCCCATTCCGGAACCACCGCCATGACGCCGATCCTGCCTGCTGTCGCCTATTCCGCCGACGTGGAACACCGCGCCCCCGATGAGGAAGCCACCATCGCCGAGCTGGTGGAGGTGTTCACCCGCATGGCCGGCGTCGTCGCCGAGCATGAAGGCCATGCGCACCGCGCGGTACACGCCAAGGGGCATGCGCTGCTGCGCGGCCGCTTCCAGGTGCTCGATGGGCTGGCGCCGGAACTGCGCCAGGGTCTGTTCGCCAGCCCTGCCGAATTCAATGCGCTGGTGCGCCTGTCCTCACCGCCGGCCGAACAGCTGCCCGACACGGTGTCCACGCCGCGCGCGATGGCGGTGAAGATCCTGGACGTACCCGGCGCGCGCGTGGATGGCGGCGACGAGCAGCACAGCCAGGACTTCCTGATGGTCAACGGACCGGCCTTCAATACGCCGGGCATCAGCGGCTTCCTGCGTTCGGCCAAGCTGCTGGCGGCCACCACCGAGCGCATGCCGCGGACCAAGCAGGTGCTTTCTGCCACGCTGCGCGGTACCGAGGCGGCGCTGGAAGCAGTGGGCGGCCAGAGCGCGTCGCTGAAGGCGCTCGGTGGCGAACCGCAGCACCACCCGCTCGGCGAAACCTTCTTCACCCAGGTGCCGTTCCGCTACGGGCCCTACATGGCCAAGTTCTCGTGGGTGCCGGTGTCACCGGCACTGGTCGCGTTGACCGGGCAGAAGCTGCCCTCGGAAGCCGATACACAGCGTGAGGCGGTGGCCGCGTTCTTCGCCCAACCCGATGCCGTGGCCGAGTGGGAACTGCGCGTGCAGCTCTGCCGCGATCTCGAGCAGATGCCGATCGAGGATGCTTCCGTGGTGTGGCCGGAAAAACTCAGCCCGTTCCAGCCGGTAGGCCGGCTGGTGGTGGGGGCGCAGTCATCATGGAGCGACGACGCCGAGGCCAGCGAAGACCGGCTTGCCTTCGCGCCCTGGCACGCGCTGGCCGCGCATCAGCCGCTGGGCAACATCAACCGCGCGCGCCGGATCGTGATGGCGGCCTCGCGCGACTTCCGTTCCCGCTTCAACCGCTGCCCCATCCACGAACCCTCCGCCAACAACGCGTAGTGCCACGCCCTGCGTGGCAGCCCCAGGCTCCCGACCGCACGGCGCTATGTGGCCCGCACAGCGCCATGCGTACGCGCGGCCACCCGAAGCTCATCCAGCCCCTGCTCCCGCGTGATCGCATCCAGGAAGTGAAGCTCTCGCCGCGCCTTGCGCGTATCCAACGTCACTTCCACCGCCGAGGCAGCGAACTGCTGTCGGGTCAGCGGACCGCGCAACCGCCCGCCACTCACTGCCGCCAGTGCATCGCCCACCGACGCCAGCGCCCACAGCAGCGCGCGCGGCACGGACGTGGCCGGTGCGGCGACGCCCTGGGTCTCCAGCAGCGCGGTGATGAAGGCACGGAATTCGACAGGCTGCTGGTCGGCGACGAAATACACCTCGCCCGCTCGTGCGTAGCGCAGCGCTGCCGAGACCGCCGCGCACAAGGTGGCGATATGGGTGGTGGAGGTTAGGTAGTTGCCACCGGAGATCCAGGCCAACTGTCCGTTGCGCGCCGCCTCGCACAGCTGCGGCAAGGCGGTGGTGTCATCGCGGCCCCAGACGAACCGTGGGCGTAGTACGCTGACCGCAAGATTTTCGGTATTGGCCGCCAACGCGATCCGCTCCGCCTCGGCCTTGCTGCGTGAGTAGCCGCCGATGGCGCGGCGCGGCAGCGGCGCGCGCTCGTCCACGCCCACCAGCGCGCGCCCGCTGGCCAGCACCGACTCGGTGCTGAGCAGGAGCACACGGGCGACACCGGCCCGGCCGGCGGCGTCGATCACCCGGCGCGTGCCATCGACGTTGACACGATGCTGGCGCGCACCACCGCCCACATGGTCGGTATCAGCGGCGGCATGCACGACGGCGTCGCATCCGTGCATGCCCGCGGCCAGGTCACCGCTGAGCAGGTCGGCGCGGTATGCGCGTGCACCGCGCTGCTCGACTGCGCGCGCCGCAGCGTCGCTGCGTGCCAGTGCCACCACGGCGTGGCCCTGGTCGATGAAAGAAGTGATGAGGTTGCGGCCGACATAGCCGCTGCCGCCGGTAAGGAAGATCTGCTGGGAAGAAGACATGGGGGGTCCTGCAGCCACTGACGGGCCGCATTTGATCGGGGAAAGATGAAACAGGAAAAATGGTGGGCGCGTCATGCACCCGACCGGGGATCAGTCCGGCGGTACCTGCTCTACCAGCCACGCGATGTCGCGCAGCAGCTGGTCTCGCTGCTCCTCGGGCCAGCGGTGGTAATCGAGCGCCTCGAGCAGCTTCAGGCCCTCCAGCGCCAGATACGCGAGCATCGCGCCACGTGGCTGCTGCGAGGTGGTCGCAACCGCCTCGATCACCTCGCGCTGGTGTTCCTGGAAAGGCCCGCGCAGGCTCGAATCACCGGCCATGGCGGCGACCAGGCTCAGCGCGACCGGTCGGAACGCATCCGGCAACGGTTGCGCTGCGGCCGCCAGCCGCCCCTTGATGACGGGGCTGTCGTGCGCAGGCACGGCCCGGATGGCGGCCTGGTTATGGGCCGTGTCCCGCTGCAGCGCGCGCGCCAGGACGGCCTGCACCAGTGCACGCTTGCTGCCATGGTCGTACAGCACGCTGGCCTTGCTGATGCCGGCCTCGGCGGCAACGGCCTCCAGGGTCAGGCCGGGAACACCATGGCTGGCGACCACGCGTTCGGCGGCGTCCAGCAGATGGTTCGGGTCGATGGAACGCGGTCGGGCCATGCTCTCGCCATTAATATCCGTCCGGATGGATATTAATTGCCGGCGGACCGCGGGTCAATCCGGTGCAGACGCCGAACCCTGCAGGCTGTGCCGCGCGCTGTGGCCGAAACTGCGCTGGTACTCGCGGCTGAACTGCGACAGGCTCTCATAGCCGACCGCAAGCGCTGCCGCAGTCACGTTGACGGACCGGGTTTCGAGCAGCCGCCGGGCTTCGAGCAGGCGCAGCTGCTTCTGGAACTGCAGCGGCGACATCCCGGTCGCCGCGCGGAAGCGCCGGTAGAACAGCGAGACCGACATATGGCTGGCCGCCGCCAGCGCATCCACCTGCAGCGGCTGGCGGAAATGCCGACGCAGATGCACCACCGCGTCGGCGATGCGCTGCAACGTGCCTTCCGGGCGGGCCATGGCCGCCACATCCGGGCCGGTCGGCCCGGTAAGCAGCCAGTAACCGAGTTCGCGCAGCAGGGTGGGCACCAGCACCCCTCCAGCGGCGTCGATCTGCGCCGCTTCGACAATGCGTGCCACGCAGTCGAGCAACGGCGGAGGCAGGGTATGCACGCTGAGCCCGGCGGCCGCGACGAGGGGTGACGGCGCCGGGTCAAGCCCGGCCAGGACCTGCTGCAGCAGGCTCGTATCCAGCTCGATGGAAACGCCCATGAACGGCCGCGCCCTGCTTGCGGTGAGCACGCGCCCGCTGGCCGGCATCGCGAGCCCGGTCACCAGTCCCTGGCCAGCACGGTAGTCGAGGATGCGTCGCCCGGCCAGGACCTGCTTTGCCCCCTGCACCACGACACCCAAAGCCGGCCGGTACAGCGCATGGCTGGGCAGGCGGGCCCGGGTGGTGGTCGATACGATCAGACCCGGCAGCGGCGAAAGCACCCGATCGCCCTCTCCTGCGGAACGGCTGAGGAGGTTGTCCACCGCACTGTGCAGACGCGTCAGCACGCCGGGCCCGCGCGCAACGGTGCAGGATCAGGCAAATGCCTGCCCGTAACCGGCAAGAGTGCGGCGCGGCACCCCGCGATCATGCCTGCTCGTTCCCCACGTCTGGTTGTCGCATGCACACTGACTCTCCACTTCTCCCCGCCCGCGTGGCCCTGGTCACCGGCGGCAACAAGGGCATTGGCCGCAGCATCGCGCTGCAGTTGGCCATGCGCGGTTGGGATGTGATCTTAACGTACCGCAGCGACCCGGCCGCCGCACGCGACGTGGCCGCGGACATCGCGCGCCACGGCCGAGAGGTGATGACCCTGGGCCTGGACATCACCGACAGAGCGAGCTTCGCGGCAGCGTTGGACGAGGCGCGCGCCTGGCTGCGTTCGCGCGGACAGGGCCAGCAGCTCGACGCGCTCATCCACAATGCGGGCGCGCACGCGCCGGCCCCGTTCGGGGCGATCACCGCCGATGACATCGACCTTCTGCATGCGCTGCATTTCAAGGGCCCGCTGCTGCTCACCCAGGCGCTGTCACCGCTGCTGGCCGACGGAGCCCGCATCGTCACCCTCTCCAGCAGCCTGACCCGCCACACCGCCGCCGGCAGCCTCGTCTATGCCGCCATGAAGGGCGCGCTGGAGGTCATGACCCGCTATCTGGCACTTGAACTCGGACCGCGCGGGATCACCGTCAATGCGGTCGCGCCGGGCCCCACGCAGACCGATTTCTTCGGCGGCGCGGTGCGCGACAACCCCGACGTGCAGCGTTATGTAAGCGACCACACGGCACTGGGGCGCCCGGGCCGTGCGGACGACATCGGGGCGATGGTGGCCGCGCTGGTGGGGCCCGACAACCACTGGGTGACCGCGCAGCGGATCGAGGTGGGCGGCGGGATCCTGCTGTAGAACCGCGCCGCTGGCAGCGCTGTGTCGAAACGCTGGCAAGGATCAATCGCCCTTCGCGCGGCGCTGCTGCGTGTCGAAGCGCTGCATGGACTCCCGGATCACCGCCTTGGCCTCGGCGGCATTGCCCCAGCCGCTGAGTTCCACCGGATTGCGGCCTTCCGGCAGGTCCTTGTAGACACGGAAGAACGCTTCGATGCGCTGGCGCTCGATCAGCGGCAGGTCCTGCAGGTCGCGGATGTTGGCGTAAGTCGGGTCGATCTTGTCGGTGGGCACGCCGATCACCTTCTCGTCGTGCTCGCCCTTGTCGACCATCTTCAGGTAACCGATCGGGCGGAAGCGCACGATCACGCCCGGGTGCAGCGGTTCGCGGGTCAACACCAGCGCGTCGAGCGGGTCGTTGTCGCCGGCCAGGGTGCGCGGCATGGAGCCATAGTTGGCCGGGTATGCCACCGGCATCGACTGGAAGCGGTCGACGTGGACCAGGCCGTCGTCCTTGATCTCGTATTTGGTGAAGCTGCCGGCCGGGATCTCCACCGCGAGGTTGGCTTCCTCGGGCGCTTCCTTCGGTTGCGCGGCGAGGAAGGGATGCAGGACAGCGTTGCTGGCCACGCTGGCACCGGCGAGCAGGAGCAGCGACGTGGCCATTGCGAGCAGCGGAAGGACAGGTTTCATGGCGGATTCCTCATTCCCAGCAACGGTCGGCGCGGCCTTTCAGGGTCTGGCTGCGCGTGCAGTCGCGGGGCGCGATGCGGCCTTCGGTGAGTTCGGTCTTCTGCTTGCGGCCGTCGGCACTGCGGGTGAGTTCGAAGCCGTCGTACAGGCGACCGGTTACGGTCCTTGCTTCGTAGCGCAGGTGGCGTGGATCGATCGTGAGGACCTGGAACAGCTGGGTGTCCTCACCGACCGGTGCCATGGTGGCGCGCGCTTCATCCGACAGGCGGTACTGCTTGGGGCCGGCCACGGTCACGATGTACTGCGGCGTGGCAGCCTGCCCTTCCCCACGGCGCCCGTAGGTGTGGTCGTGCCCCTGCAGCACCAGGTCGACCTGGTGCCGGCGCACCACCGGCAGCAGCACATCGCGCAGCTCGGCATTCTCGCGTCCTTCGCGCGGCGAATAGAACGGCTGGTGCAGCAGCACGATGCTCCACGGGTGCGGGTTGTCGGCCAGTACCTTGTCCAGCCAGGCCGCCTGGGCCTGCGCGGTGCCCAGATCGAGTGCGGAGGTGCCGTCGAGGACCGCGATCCGCACGCCCTGGTAGTCGAACCAATAGGTGCTGGTATCGGCGGCATCGACGCCGTTGCGCGGCAGCGCGAAGGTCACCGGCCAGTGCCGGCCGAGCACACGGCGTTCCTGAGGGGTGTCCTCGAACTCCTCGAAGTACTCGTGGTTGCCGATCGCCGGGGCCACCGCGGTTTCCTGCGGCAGCCAGCCCGCGGCCGCAAACCATTCGCCCCACTCGCTGTCGTCCTGGCCATCGCCGCCGCTCACCAGGTCGCCAGCGAACAGGCTCAGCCGCGCGCCCGGCGCCGCCCTGATGCCCGCGCGCAGCACGCGCGAAACGTGGCTGAGGTTCTTGTTCTGGGTGTCGCCGAAGTACAGCAGGGTCAACGGCTGGTCCGCGCGACCGGCAGTGCGCAGCTGGTTCCACGCGCCCCAGGTGTCCTTGCCCTGCACGCGCCACAGGTACAGGGTGTCCGGCACCAGCCCGGTCACATCGGCACGGTGGTAGTGCGCGCTGCCGAGCTCGGTCTGCAGTGGCGTGGTGACCGCGGTAACGCGGTGCGGCGTGCCGACGTCGGGCGAGTCGCCGGCCACCACCCACTCCAGCGCGGGCGCATTGACCGTGCCGTCGGTGCGCCAGGCGACCGCGAAACCGTGCGCGGCATCCTGCGCCGGCGAAGCCACGATGCGGTCGGGGAAGCCGGTGGCGGCGTAGTGCGAGCTGCCGGCCGGCACCTGGGTATTCGGCTCGGCCTTGGCCTCGGGCCTGGCGGCAGCCGTACCCGTGCCCAGCAGCAGGGCAAGGGCCAGGGCCGGGATACGGAAGTGCACCCGGGTCACGGTGCGCACTCCAGCGGCAACGACAGCTGCCTGGCCACGCTGGCCCAGTCGAAGGCGACCACGCCCTGGTCGTCATGCACGGCATACAGCGCCCCGTGCGGGAAGCGCGGCGAGGCCGCCTGGGTCAGCCAGATACCGTCGGTGTTGGCCACCGTGTTGCCCTGGAACGCGCCGACGTGCTTGAACGTATGCCGGTCGAACAGGTGGAACGCGCTGCGC
The DNA here is from genome assembly GCF_963519925.1 of uncultured Stenotrophomonas sp. Lineage (NCBI taxonomy): Bacteria > Pseudomonadati > Pseudomonadota > Gammaproteobacteria > Lysobacterales > Lysobacteraceae > Stenotrophomonas > uncultured Stenotrophomonas sp. Next base: position 11,301 of record NZ_CAUQPH010000061.1, read on the forward strand.
TGCTTGCCCTGTTCGGTGGTGATCCACCAGCCGTCCTTGCCGCAGGTGCGCAGCATCACGCCTTCGGCCTGCGCCTTGAACGCATCGCGGCCGAAGGTGGTGCCGCTGAACTTCCCTTCCAGCGAGTACACCTTGATTTCGCTGGCATACGTTTCGTCTTCTTCGGCGATCAGCAGGTGGTCGTTGGCCGGGTCGCCCCAGATCGATTCGACCACGCGCAGGGCGCCCTTCTCGCTGGTATCGCCGATGCTCGCGACCAGGCGGGCCTGCGCCTTGCCATCCAGCACCTGCAGTGCGTAACGACGCACGCGCTTGTCCAGTTCCGCCAGCGGCGGCAGCACGTCGTTGCCCTGGGCATCTTCGCCGGCGTCGTAGGAGTCGGTCACGTACACGTCGTAACCGCTCGCCTGCTTGTTGACCCACAACCCGTACGGCTTGCGCAGGTCATCGCCCGCGAACGTCCCCAGCGGGGCGAACGACGGCAGCTGCAGCACCTGCACGCGGTGGTTGTCGCGCTCCACGACCAGCACCAGGTCGTCGACCACGGCGATGCCGTTGGGCCGGTCGAACTGGCCCGGTGCGGTGCCGGTGCTGCCGACATCCCGCAGGTGGGCACCGGTCTGGCCGTCATACACGACCAGCTTGTCGTTGGCTTTGGCGGTGGCTATCAGCCACACCTGCCCCTCCGGCGAGGTCCAGCTGGCCGGCGAGTCGATGTTGTCGGCCGGGGTCATCGGGGTCAGGAACGCTTCGGCCACGGTGGCCACCGAACGCCCGGTGGTCGCGGCCGCCGGGTCTACTGCCGGTGCGTTCGATGCCGCCGGTGGCGGCGTGACGGCCGGCCTGCAACCGGCCAGCGCCGCCAGCGCGAGCAGGGCCAGTACGGGACGTGCGTGCATCACAGGGCCACCTTCAGGCCGAGCGCATAGGTGCGACCGTACTCTTCGTTCTGCAGGGTGCGCGAACGCACGCCCTGGTAAAGCTCCAGCGGCTTGTCGAGCAGGTTCTGCGCTTCCAGGTACACGCTCACGTTGTCGGTGATCTTGTAGTCCAGGCTGAAATCGAGCTGCGTGTTCGGCGCCACGAAGATGTCGTAGGCACCGCTGTCGCCCAACGTATCCAGGTATTCGCTGCGGTACACCGCGGCCAGGCGGGTGCTGAAGCCGGCTTTTTCATAACCCACGTGCGCGCTGTACACATGCTTCGATGCACGCGGCAGGGTGAAGTCGTCATCGGCGCGACCGTCCAGGCCCGGGTCGAAGTCGGTGTCCAGCCAGGTGCCGCTGGCCCCGACCAGCAGGCCGTCCCAACCGGCCGGCAGGAAGCTGAGCTGCTGCTGCCAGTTGAATTCGGCGCCGTACACCCTGGCCTTGTCGCCATTGATCACGCGTGTGACCTCGAAGCCGGGGTATTCGGGATCGCTGTCGCTGACGGTGTTGACGATGTAGCCGTCGATGGTCTTGTGGAACAGGCCGAGCGAGAGGATGCCGGTGCTGCCGATGTAGCGTTCGAAGGACAGGTCCACGTTCTTCGATTCGTACGGATCCAGCTCGGGGTTGCCCAGCCGCACTTCTTCGTCGCCGCGGTTGTAGCCGATGCGCGGAGCGATGTCCCCGAACGAGGGACGCGAGACGGTCTTGTTGGCGGCCGCGCGCAGCACCCAGTCGCTGCCCACGTCGTAACGCAGGTGCAGGCCCGGCAGCACGTTGGTGTAGCTGCGGTCGGCGCTGAGCGGGGTAACGGTATAGCTGCGGCCGTTGGCGGCCACGTCCACCTGGTTGCCGGTGGCCTGGAACTGGGTGTTTTCAACGCGCACGCCGCCGATGACACGCAGGTTGCCGAGGTCCCAGGTGCCCATGGCGTAGCTGGCAAAAATGTCTTCGCTGGCGGTGTAGTCCTCTTCCAGCGAGGTCATCGCATTGGCGCCCACGTCCTGCGGGCGGGCGCTGTACTGGCTGCCGAACTGCGCCCAGTAACGGCGCATCGCGTCCGAACTCATGCCCTGCCCCAGGCTGCCGCCACGGTGCTCGGGTGTGCTCGTGGTCCAGTCGGACAAGGCCACGTCCGGGCCGACCCGCAGTTCGCGCTCGTCGGTATCCACGTCGCGGTCGCGCCAGCGGCCGAGCAGGCCGAACTTGTAGCTGCTGTTGTCGCCGTCGAAGCGGATGTTGACCTGCGCGCTGTGTTCCTTGTCGTCCACGCGCTTGGGCGAGACCACGAAACGATCGAAATCGTAGTTGCCGTTGTCCATCCAGCCGGCATCGCTGAGGGTGTAACGCGGGATCCCGCTGTTCTGGTCCACGGTCGCGGCCAGGTCGTCGCCGTTGTATTCGAAGCGCGCTTCCATCTCATCGTTGACGCGCTCTTCGGTACGGGTGTAGCCGACCTTGTAATCGAGCACGGCATTGGTCAGGCGGTTTTCGCCGCCCAGGCTGGCGGCGAAGGTGTTTTCCTTCTTGGTGCGGTAGCGCATGCGCTTCTGGATCGCGTCGGCCGGCAGGTCGTCGACACGGAACTGGTTGTTGCCCAGCGCGGTGACCTCGCCGTCGCCGAAGTTGAAAATCGTGCGCTGGCGGGTTTCGGCATCGTCGAACTGGCTGTACAGGGTGCGCAGGTAGTACTGGCTGTCTTCGCTGGGGCGCCAGTCGAAGTTAAGGTTGGCACCGATGCGCTTGCGTTCGATCTCGTACTTGCGGTGCTGCAGGCTGGTGGCAAACAGGTCTTCTTCGCTGCCGCCGTCGAATTCGCCGTATTCCACTTCGCTGTTGTCGGACTCGAACCTGCGGTTCTGGTAGTTCACGCCGAGCGCCACGCCGAAGGTTTCGGCGAACACGTCGCTGTAGTTGAAGGCCGCCTTCGGGCTGGTGTGGCCGGACAGGTCCTGGTGGCTGGCTTCGATCTTGCCACGCAGGCTGCGGCCGTCGCGGTCGAAGGCGGAGGCGGACTCGACCAGGATGGCGCCGCCGATCGCATCGCCGGGCATGTCCGGGGTGGGCGACTTGACCACGCGCAGGCGCTCGGTCGAATCGGAGGGAATCACGTCCAGCGGTGCGGCGCGGCTGGCGTCTTCCGGGGTGCCCACGGCGATGCCGTCGATGCTGACGCTGTTGAGGTTGGCATCCAGGCCGCGCACCACCACGAAGCGGCCCTCGCCCTGGTCACGGGTGACGCTGACGCCAGGCAGGCGCTGCAGCGACTCGGCGACGTTCTTGTCCGGGTAGACGCCCATGGCATCGGACGATACCGCGTCCTGGATGGCATCGCTGCTGCGCTTGAGGTCGACCGCGCGGGTCTGCGATTCCAGCTGCGGGCGCACTTCCACCCGGTCCAGCTCGGTGGCTGCGGCAGCGCCGGCGAGCTCCCCGCTCGCGGCGGCCACGGCAGGCGCGGTGGACAGGACCAGCAACGACAGGCTGATGGCCAGCCCCAACGGCGATTTGTTCTGCACGGCATCCCCAACGGTGTAAAGATTGGGTCAGCACGGTATGTCGGGGAGATTGCATGAACGTGACACCGGTGGCGATGAAGACGTCCCGGCGCTGCCTATGGCCGGGTCGGGCGCAGGTGCGGCAAAATGACGTTCTCCCCGTTTTGTTGGCATTCCCATGAAAATCGTCGAAGTTCGCCACCCGCTGGTGCAGCACAAGATCGGCCTGATGCGCGATGCGTCCCTAAGCACGAAGGACTTCCGCGAGCTGGCCAATGAGCTGGGCGGGCTGCTGGCCTACGAGGCCACGGCCGACATGGAAACCGAGGCGCACACGCTGCCCGGCTGGGCCGGTCCGGTGACGGTGCAGCGCATTGCCGGTGCCAAGATCACCGTGGTGCCGATCCTGCGTGCAGGGCTGGGCATGCTCAGCGGGGTGCTGTCGCTGATCCCGGCGGCGCGGGTCAGCGTGGTCGGGCTGCAGCGCGATGAGGAAACGCTGCAACCGGTGCCTTATTTCGAGCGCCTGACCGGCCGCCTGGAAGAGCGCGATGCGCTGATCCTGGATCCGATGCTGGCCACGGGCGGTACGCTGATCGCGACCATCGACATGCTGAAGCGCGCGGGCGCGCGGCGGATCAAGGGCATTTTCCTGGTGGCGGCGCCGGAGGGCATTGCGGCGGTGCAGGCTGCGCATCCGGATGTGGAAATCTTCACCGCGGCGATCGACGCGCGGCTCAACGACAAGGGTTACATCCTGCCGGGGCTGGGCGATGCGGGGGATCGGATTTTCGGGACGCGTGTAGGGGGCTGATCCGCCGCGTCCCGGTCGGGGGATAGCGTGGACACGCATGGCGTGTCCCTACGCCTCCTCCGCCATCGTAGCGACACGCCATGCGTGTCCCACGGAACATCAGGCCAACGCGCGCGCCTTAAGCTCCCCTTGTTCGTGGGCGGTACCGAATCGCCCCTTGTCGTCGCGGGTCACCTGGGCCAGGGCGCACTCGGGGTCGTGGGTAAAGAACAGGTGCACGTTGCGGGCGAGTTTGTCTTCGAGGAAGCTGCGCTTTTCGTCGATCAGCAGTTCGGCGTTGCGGTCGTAGCCCATGGTGATCGGGACGTGCACCCAGGAACGGCCGGGAATGAGGTCGGCGCAGAATACGACGCCGCCGCGCGGCTGTCCGTTGGCCTGCTCGGGGCCGACGATTTCGGCGAGCATCAGGCCGGGGGTGTGGCCGTCGCTGAAACTGAAACGCACGCTCTGGCCGAGGGTGCGCGAGTACGGGGCTTCGACGATTTCCAGCCGGCCGCTGTCCTGCAGCAGCTGCGGCAGTTCGGGGATGAAGCTGGCGCGGTCGCGAGGATGCGGGTTCAGTGCGCGCTGCCAGTGTTCGGCGCCGACCAGGAAGGTGGCGTTGGGGAACAGCAGCTCCGGTCCGCGGCCTTCGCTCCAGGGTGCGAGCAGGCCACCGGCATGGTCGAAATGCAGGTGGCTGAGCACGACCACGTCGATGTCTTCGTGTTCGAAGCCGGCTTCGCGCAGGGATTCGATCAGTACGTGGCGGGATTCCTGCACGCCGTAACGATCGCGGAGCCTGGGTTCGAAGAAGGCACCGATACCGGTTTCGAACAGCACGGTCTTGCCGGCCAGCGGGCTGGCCAGGAGGGCGCGACACGCGAGTTCGATGCGGTTGAGATCGTCGGGCGACGCCCACTTCTCCCACACGGCGCGAGGCGCGTTGCCGAACATCGCACCGCCATCGAGCTTCTGTGAGTTACCGCGGATGGACCATAGTTTCATCCGTAAATTATCCGGCGGCTGGCGTTAATAAATCGCTATGTGGGTTTTTTCAAAGGTAAGGGCAGAGCCAAAGCCAGAGCCAGAGCAACTTCAGCGCCTCATTGCTGCGTGCAGGGACGGACAGATGATCGTGTGCGGTGGGAAGAGCGGGCGGGTAGAGCCCGGCTCTACGGGGAGATCGCGCCGCTGCCTACGGGGTTGCGGGGGTCGCTGCCTACGCTGAGCTGGTTGCTGCGGCGGTTCCATTCGACCGTCTGCAGGTTGCCCCAGACGTGGCTGGAGCCGCGGCCGCCGGCTGCGGTGTTGCCCGGCAGGTCGATCTTGTGGCCCATGGCCTGCAGCTGCTTGATCGTGGCCTCGTCGAAGCTGTTGCTTTCGGCCTCGATCACGTCCGGCAGCCACTGGTGGTGGAAGCGCGGCAGTGCCGCCACCTGCTGTGCGTCCAGGCCGTCGTCGTAGCCCAGTACGCCCAGCAGCACCATGGTGATGATGCGGCTGCCGCCCGGGGTGCCGAGCACCACCACTTTGTCGGCCGATTCCATGAAGGTCGGGGTCATCGAGCTGAGCATGCGCTTGCCCGGCTTGGGCGCGTTGGCCGCATAGCCCATCACGCCGAACGCGTTGGGCGTGCCCGGCTTCAGGGCGAAGTCGTCCATTTCGTTGTTGAGCAGCACACCGGTGCCGGAGGGGATCAGGCCGGAGCCGTACAGCAGGTTCACGGTCTGGGTGGCGCCGACGCGGTTGCCGTCCTGGTCGATGATCGAGAAGTGGGTGGTTTCATCGTCTTCCAGCGGGGTCGGGTTGCCCGACAGCAGATCGCTCGGGGTGGCCTTGTCCGGGTGGACGGTGGCGCGCAGGCCCTGCGCGTAATCGCGGCTGGTCAGCACTTTCTGCGGGATCTGCACGAAATCCGGATCACCCAGGAAGAAGGTGCGGTCGCGGAACGCGCGGCGCATGGCCTCAACCACCAGATGGGTGCGGTGGGCCGGATCCATCGCCTTCAGGTCCCAGCCTTCCAGGATCTGCAGCATCGAGGCCAGCGCGATGCCGCCGGACGATGGCGGCGAGGCGGTGGTCACTTTCCAGTCGCGGTAGTTGAAGGTGATCGGTTCGCGCTGCTTCACGCGGTAGCCGGCCAGCTCCTCCGCGGTCCACTTGCCGCCGGCCTGCTTCACCCCGGCCAGCAGCAGCGAGCCGGTCTGGCCCTTGTAGAAACCGTCGAAACCGCCTGCGGCCAGGCGCTCCAGGGTCTGCGCCAGTTCCGGCTGCTTGAACACATCGCCCTCGGCAATCGGGCGGCCGTTGCGCAGGTACACCTCGCGCGTGCCCGGGAAACGCTCCATCACCTCGCGGCGCGAGGCGTAGCCCTTGGCCATGCGTGCATATACCGGGAAGCCCTCGCGCGCGATCCGGATGGCCGGGGCCAGCGATGCCTGCAGCGGCAGCTTGCCGTGCTTGGCCGACAGCTCCACCAGCGCCGCCGGCAAGCCGGGAATGCCGGCCGACCACGGGCCGTTCACCGACCGGTCGCGGTCCAGCTCGCCCTTCTTGTCCAGGAATGCTTCGGGGGTCGCGGCGGCCGGCGCGGTTTCGCGCGCGTCCAGCATCACGTCCTTGCCGGTGCGCGCATCATGCAGCAGGAAGAAGCCACCGCCGCCCAATCCCGAGCTGATCGGCTCGACCACCGCCAGCGTCGACGACACCGCTACCGCTGCATCGAACGCGTTGCCGCCCTTGGCCAGGATTTCCATGCCCGCCTCGGTGGCCAGGTGATGGCCACTGGCGATCGCCGCGCCCTTGGGGTGGGTGGCCAGCGGTGCCTGGCCGGGCGCGGCGGCCCAGAGCACAGGCGTCCACAGCAGGACGAGCAACAACCAGCGAGGCGACGGCGTTTTCATTCGGGGGCAGACTCCGCATACAGTTCGGGATGATCGCGCTGCAGCCCATGCAACTTGGCCAGCAACGCTTCCTGGGTTTCCGGAATGTCCGGATCGGGATCGATGCATTCCACCGGGCAGACGACCACGCACTGGGGTTCGTCGAAATGCCCCACGCATTCGGTGCAGCGTGCAGGGTCGATCACGTAGATGGTTTCACCCATCGAGATGGCCTGGTTCGGACAGGCGGGCTCGCATACGTCGCAGTTGACGCAGAGCTCATTGATTTTCAGCGACATGGCGTTACTCCACGCCAGTGCCGGCAGAGGGAAACCGGCCTGCGCTGGCGCGCGGGCCGGTCAACGGCGGCGCCCACGCAGGGACGCCGCCCGGGCCGCGCGCAGGGCGCGGCCGCCATGGCACGGCTTACTTGGCTTCGACGAAGATGTACTCGGCGCCGGTCGGCTGGACGATCGACTGCACGCGGGCGTTGTCGGCAGCCTGGCCGATGAACACCACGCGCACACCCTTCATCGAGTCGGCGGACACGTCCTTGAACACGGCCTGGATCATGTCGGCCATCTTGCCCGAGGCCGACGAACCGAAGGCCAGCATGTTGCCCGGCTGCACGCCACGGGCGACGGCGGCGGTGGCGCTTTCGACCTGGCGGTCGTACTTGGCCTGGAACTCCGGATCCGATTCCGGCGCCAGGTAGTACAGGAACGGGCTGTTGGTGATGTTGCCCATGTTCTGCACGGCCTGCGCCTGCAGGTACTTCTTCCAGCCCGCATCGTCGTCCTTGGCCGGGGCAACCAGCGCCTGCTGGGCTTCGGCGACCGGAGCGGCCTCTTCCTTCTTGCAGGCGGTGAAGGCCAGCGCGAACGACGCGATCAACATGGCACGCATGGTGTTGTTCATGGAGTCTCCCTCTTGGTGATTCTAGGTATTGTGTGGATCTTGGGGTTACGACGGGCCCGACTTCGCTTCGCGGACCTTGCGCAGCGCCTCGAGGACCGAGGCCGGTACGAAACCGGACACGTCACCGCCAAGACGGGCGATCTCGCGGACCAGCGAGGACGAAATGAAGCTGTGCTGCTCGGCCGGGGTCAGGAACAGGGTCTCGACCTCCGGGATCAGGTGGCGGTTCATGCTCGCCATCTGGAATTCGTATTCGAAATCGGACACCGCGCGCAGGCCGCGCAGCAGCACCCCGCCCTGCTCGGAGCGCACGAAATGCGCCAGCAGGGTATCGAAACCGCGCACTTCCACGTTGCGGTGGTGGGCCAGCGCATCACGGGCCAGTGAGACGCGCAGCTCCAGCGGCAGCGAAGGCCCCTTGGACGGGCTCTGCGCCACGCCGACCACCAGCTTCTCGAACAACGGCGCGGCCCGGTTCACCAGGTCGATGTGACCGTTGGTGATCGGATCGAAGGTGCCCGGGTATACGGCGATGCGGCGGTTGGCTACGGTCATGCGGAAGCTACGCGTTCTGATCTGGTGAAAGTGTAGCAGCGGCGCGGCGGTACAGGGCAAAGCCGACCTCCCGGGTACCTCCCTCGCGGTGCAGCAGCCAGCCCGGGGGCAGGCGCAGGGTCTGCCCGGCGGGCGATTCCAGGTACAGCCAGGCATCGGCCGCCAGGTGCGGGCCGAGCCCGGCCAGGGCCGCGTCCCACAGGCCATCGCCGAACGGCGGGTCGATGAAGACGATGTCGGCCAGCCCCGAGGGGCGCTGCGCCAGCCAGTGCAGCGCGTCGGCCTGGACCACCTCGACCTGGCCCTGGGCGCCCAGCTTCGCCACCGATTCGCGCAGCTGCCGGGCCAGCGCGGCGTCGCGCTCGACCAGGGTGGCCTGGGCGGCGCCGCGCGATATCGCCTCCAGGCCCAACGCGCCGCTGCCGGCGAACAGGTCCAGCACCCGGGCCCCGCCCAGCCGTGGCATCAGCCAGTTGAACAGGGTCTCGCGGACCCGGTCGCTGCTGGGCCGCAGGCCTGGCGCCAGCGGCACCGGCAATTTCGTGTTGCGCCATTTGCCGCCGATGATGCGGACCTGGCCGGTGGCGGCCGCAGGAGAGGTACGAGGTTTCATCCCCGCATTGTAGAGCCACGCCCTGCGTGGCTGCTTTCCGCGGCTCCTCCAGCCACGCAGGGCGTGGCTCTACGCCTGCGAACCTTGAAAAGGGAACGATCGATCCCTACCCCTTGACCCAGCCGCCGCGCCCATCGCGCCATCGACCTCAAGGAGCATCGCCCCATGACCGAGCAGACCCGAAAAGAAACCCTGGGCTTCCAGACCGAAGTGAAGCAGCTGCTGCAGCTGATGATCCACTCGCTGTACTCCAACAAGGAAATCTTCCTTCGCGAGCTGATCTCCAACGCCGCCGACGCTTCGGACAAGCTGCGCTTCGAAGCGCTGACCCAGCCGGGATTGCTGGAGAACGGCGGTGAACTGCGCATCCAGGTCAGCGTCGACCCGCAGGCGCGCACGGTGACCATCGACGACAACGGCATCGGCATGAGCCGCGACGAGGCCATCGCCCACCTGGGCACCATCGCCAAGTCCGGCACCGGCGATTTCCTGCGCCAGCTTTCCGGCGACCAGAAGAAGGATTCGCAGCTGATCGGCCAGTTCGGCGTCGGCTTCTACAGCGCGTTCATCGTCGCCGACCAGGTCGATGTGTACTCGCGCCGTGCCGGCCTGCCGGCCAGCGAGGGCGTGCACTGGTCCTCGCGCGGCGAAGGCGAGTTCGAGGTGGACACCATCGACAAGCCCGAACGGGGCACCCGCATCGTGCTGCACCTGAAGGACGACCAGCAGGACTTCGCCGATGCCTGGCGCCTGCGCGGCATCATCAAGAAGTACTCCGACCACATCGGCCTGCCGATCCAGATGGCCAAGGAACACCACGGCGACGACGCCCCGGCCGAGGTCGAATGGGAAACGGTGAACCGTGCCAGCGCGCTGTGGACGCGGCCACGCAGCGAGATCAGCGACGCCGAGTACCAGGAGTTCTACAAGCACGCCGCGCACGACCACCAGGATCCGCTGGCCTGGAGCCACAACAAGGTCGAGGGCAAGCTGGAATACACCTCGCTGCTGTACGTGCCGGCCCATGCCCCGTTCGACCTGTACCACCGCGACGCGCCGAAGGGCCTGAAGCTGTACGTGCAGCGCGTGTTCGTGATGGACCAGGCCGAGCAGTTCCTGCCGCTGTACCTGCGCTTCATCAAGGGCGTGGTCGATTCCAACGACCTGTCGCTGAACGTGTCCCGCGAGATCCTGCAGTCCGGTCCGGTGATCGACTCGATGAAGTCGGCGCTGACCAGGCGCTCTCTGGACATGCTGGAGAAGCTGGCCAGCGACAAGCCCGAGGTCTACGCCGGGTTCTGGAAGCAGTTCGGCCAGGTGCTCAAGGAAGGCCCGGCCGAAGACTTCAACAACCGCGAGAAGATCGCCGGCCTGCTGCGCTTCGCCTCGACCCATGACGCCAGCGGCGAGCAGAGCGTGTCGCTGGCCGATTACCTCGGCCGCATGGTCGAAGGCCAGGACAGGATCTACTTCCTGACCGGCGACAGCCACACCCAGGTCAAGGACAGCCCGCACCTGGAGGTGTTCCGCAAGAAGGGCATCGAAGTGCTGCTGCTCACCGACCGCATCGACGAATGGCTGATGGGCTACCTGACCGAGTTCGAGGGCAAGTCGTTCGTCGACGTCGCCCGCGGCGACCTCGACCTGGGCGCGCTGGAAAGCGCCGAGGACAAGCAGGCGCAGGAAGCGGCTGCGAAGGACAAGCAGGGCCTGGTCGACCGGCTCAAGACCGCGCTGGGCGATGACGTGGCCGACGTCCGCGTCTCGCACCGGCTGACCGATTCGCCGGCCATCCTGGCCATCGGCGAGCAGGACCTGGGCCTGCAGATGCGCCAGATCCTGGAAGCCAGTGGCCAGAAGGTGCCGGACAGCAAGCCGGTATTCGAGTTCAATCCCGGCCACCCGTTGATCGGCAAGCTGGACCAGGAAGCCGACGCCGGTCGCTTCGCCGACCTCAGCCGGGTCCTGTTCGACCAGGCCGCGCTGGCGGCCGGCGACACGCTGAAGGATCCGGCGGCGTATGTGCGCCGGTTGAACAAGTTGTTGTTGGAATTGTCGGTGTAACGCGTTACGTGGTTGCCGGCGCCGCTTGGGCCGGCCAACGGCCGGCGCTACGGATTGCTGCGTGCCCACGGGGATCACGGTTAACCAACCTTGGGCTTCGGATGCGTCTGCTTGGGCCGGCCAATGGCCGGCGCTACGGATTGCTGCGTGCCCATGGGGATCGCGGTTAACCAACCTTGGGCTTCGGATGCGTATCGGTAGCGCCGGCCGTTGGCCGGCCCAGGCGGTCCGTCACCGTGCGCCCCGCCCGCCGCTCCACGCGGGCCATACAGGCCCGGGTGGTAGCATATCCCCCTGATTTCAGCGCCGAATCCCATGCTCAGTTTCTTCCGTCGCAAAAAGCCCCAGGACGCCCCGCAGGACGCGCCCAAGACCCAGCACTACACCGCTGAGGAACTGGCCGCCGCGTTCCCGTCCGCCGCCGCCGAGGCCGCACCGGTCGTACCGCCCGCCGCGCCCGCCGCTGAGCCCGCGCCCGTAGAAGCAC
>NZ_CAUQPH010000062.1:0-21629 GCF_963519925.1 uncultured Stenotrophomonas sp.
GCCGATGCCACCGCTGCGGCCGCAGCCGATGCCAAGGTCGCCGCCCGCGACGCGGCCGCCAACGCCAGCGACGCTACCGCCAATGCCGCTGAAAAGGTCGCCGACAAGGCCCGCGACGTCGCCGACGACGCCCGCCAGAACGCGGATGACGCCAAGCATTGATTGATTGATTGATTGCCGCGCGCGGTTGCGACAACCGCGCGCGGCCTCATGGCAGCGCGCGCTGCATTACCGCCTGGCAATCCACCGCCTCATCCAGCGTCCCGAACGCCATCCCGTGCACCCCGCCCAGGCGCGAACGCACGAACGCCTCCGCCACCGGGCTGCCCGCCCGCAGCAGTACCGCCGCCTGCAGCAATAGTGCCAAGCGCTCGGTGACCGCCCGCGCTTGTGCTTCCGCCGGTGCCGCGGCAAGTACGCCGCGCAGCGACTGCAGCGCGCGATCGTAGTCGGCATCGCGGCCGGCCACCGCATCCAGTTCCGCGTCCAGCACCGGCAGCGCCTGCGGTTCGCGCGCCAGCGCACGCAGTACGTCCAGGCACTGGATGTTGCCGCTGCCTTCCCAGATCGAATTCAGCGGCGCCTGCCGGTACAGGCGCGGCAGCATCGACTCTTCCACATACCCTGCACCGCCCAGGCATTCCTGCGCTTCGTTGACGAACACCGCCGCCCGCTTGCAGACCCAGTACTTGCCCACGGCGGTGGCGATGCGGGCGAAGGCCGCTTCCCGCGCATCATGCGCGGCCAGGTCGACCGCACGCGCCACGCGCATGGCAAACGCGGTCGCCGCCTCGGATTCGATCGCCAGGTCGGCCAGCACGTTGGCCATCAGCGGCTGATCGCACAGCCGCCGACCGAACGCAGTGCGATGGCGGGTGTGGTGCAGTGCCTGCGCCAGCGCCATGCGCATTTCCGCGGCGGCACCGAGCATGCAGTCCAGGCGGGTCATCATCACCATGCCGATGATGGTGGCCACGCCCCGCCCTTCTTCGCCCACCCGGCGCGCCCAGGCCCCACACAGTTCGACCTCGCTGGACGCGTTCGACCAGTCGCCCAGCTTGTCCTTCAACCGCATCAACCGGAAGGCATTGCGGTTGCCATTGGCCAGCCGGCGCGGCATCAGGAAACAGGTCAACCCCGCCGGCGCCTGCGCCAGTACCAGGAAGGCGTCGGACATCGGCGCGGAGAAGAACCACTTGTGCCCCACCAGCGCGTAGCTGCCGTCTTCGCGAAGCTCGGCGCGCGTGGTATTGCTGCGGACGTCCGAGCCGCCCTGCTTCTCGGTCATGCCCATGCCCAGGGTGATGCCGGCCTTGTCGGCCATCGGCACATCGCGCGGGTCGTACACCGGTGCGGCGGCCTTGTCGGCCCAGTCGGCCAGCAGCGGATCCTGGCGCAGTACCGCCACCGCCGCGTGGGTCATGGTGAGCGGACAACTGGTGCCGGCCTCGGCCTGGTGATGCAGGAAGCTGAGCGCGGCGCGTGCGACGTGCGCACCGGGGCGGCCGTCCTGCCAGGACAGCCCTGCCACGCCATGGCGTTTGCCCAGCTCCATCAGCTGGTGGTAGGCCGGGTGGAACTCCACCGTGTCGATGCGGTGCCCCTGCGCATCGTGGGTACGCAGTCGCGGACGATCGCGGTTGGCGTCGAACCCCAGCCGATACAACGCGTCGCCGGCGATCGCACCGTAGGCCTGCAACGCCGCGGTGAACGCGCCCCCGCCCTCGCGCTGCACCGCCTCGGCCAGGGCGACATCGTCGGCCCACAGGTTGCGCCCGCCGAACGGCGGCGGCTGGTTGTCGACTTCGTGGGTTTCAAATGCTGGCAGAACGGACGTCATCGTGCAGGCCCTCCTGGCGGACAGGCCGATTCTGCCGCATCCAGGCGCAGGCCGCCGTTCAGGCGGATTCTCACCTCGTGCACGAGCGCGACGGCACAGTGCAGGCATGAGCATGACAGCTGCGGACAACGATCTGGTGGTGCTGCGCCCGGAAGGCCTGTACTGCCCTGCGGGCGATTTCCATATCGATCCATGGCGGCCGGTGCCGCGCGCGGTGATCACCCATGGCCACGGCGACCACGCGCGCGGCGGCATGGGCCAGTACTACAGCACCACCGGCAGCGTGCCGATCCTGCGCTGGCGGCTGGGCGATGTGCCGCTGAAGGCTTACGAGTACGGTGAATCGTTCACCCTGGGCAAGGTGCGCGTGTCATTGCACTCGGCCGGGCACGTGCTGGGCTCGGCGCAGGTGCGCATCGACGACGGGTCGCAGGTCTGGGTCGCCTCGGGCGACTACAAGCGCCAGCCCGACCCGACCTGCGCGCCGTTCGAGGTGGTGCGCTGCGATGTGTTCATCACCGAAGCCACTTTCGCATTGCCGATCTATCGCTGGCAGGACACCGCCGAAGTGGCGGCCGAGATCGTGGCCTGGCGTCGCGAATGCGCGCACCGCGGCGAAGCCGCCATCCTGCTCTGCTACGCACTGGGCAAGGCGCAGCGGGTGCTGGCCGAGCTGCTGCCGCTGGACGATCAGCCGGCCTGGCTGCACGGCGCCATTGCCAATGGCGTGGCGGTGTACCGCGAGGCGGGCATTCCGATGCTGGAAACGCACACGGTGGCCGAACAGGGGCGCGAGCCCGATGCGGCCGGCAAGTTGATCCTGGCACCGCCGTCGGCTGCCGGCACGACCTGGCTGCGGCGGTTCGGCAAACATCAGCTCGGCTTCGCGTCGGGCTGGATGCGGCTGCGCGGCAACCGCCGGCGCCGCAACTACGACCGGGGATTCGTGGTCTCCGACCATGCCGACTGGCCCGCGTTGCTGCAGACCATCGAACAGACCGGCGCGCGCCGGGTGATCGCCACGCATGGCAACACCGATGCGCTCATTCCGTTCCTGCGCGAACGCGGGATCGCCGCCGAGGCCTTCCGCACCGATTTCGGGAGCGAGGAATGAAGGCCTTCGCCGCGCTGTACCAGCGCCTGGACCGCAGCACCGCGACGTTGGACAAGCGCGCTGCACTGGTGGCGTACTTCCGCGACGCGCGTCCGCACGATGCGGCGTGGGCGCTGTACCTGCTCAGTGGCGGCAAGGTCGGTGGTGCGCGGCGCAGGATTGCCGCGAGCGGTGAACTGCGTGCGTGGATCGCCGAGGCCGCTGCGCTGCCGCCATGGCTGGTGTCCGACAGTTACGACCAGGTCGGCGACCTGGCCGAAACCTTGACCCTGCTGTTGGATGATCCAGCCGAAGCCGCGCCGGACCGGCCGCTGGCCGAGTGGATCGAACAGCATCTGCTGGCGGTCGCCAACCAGCCCGAAGCGGTGCGCCGCGCGGCCGTGGAAGCGGGCTGGACGCAGCTGCCCGCGGCCGAGCGGCTGGTGTTCAACAAGCTGCTTACCGGCGCCCTGCGGGTGGGCGTGTCGCAGCGGCTGGTGCAGCAGGCACTCGCCGAACTGTCGGGGATCGACATCGCACGCATCGCCCAGCGGATGCTGGGCGAATGGGTGCCCTCGCCCGGGCTGCTCGCCTCGCTGCTCAGCGCCGAGGAGCTGCCGCAGGACCGGCAGCAGCCCTACCCGTTCTACCTCGCGTCGCCGATTGAAACCGAGGTGGCCGGATTGGGCCCGGTCACCGACTGGACGCTGGAATGGAAGTGGGATGGCATCCGCCTGCAGCTGCTGCGCCGCAAGGGCGAAGTGGCGCTGTGGTCGCGCGGCGAAGAGCGCCTGGACGGGCGTTCTCCCGAAATCGAAACGGCGGCGATGCACCTGCCCGATGGCACGGTGATCGATGGCGAACTGCTGGGCTGGCGCGACGGCGAGGACCAGCCGCTGCCGTTCACCGCATTGCAGACCCGCATCCAACGCCGCAAGCCCGGTGCGAAGACGCTGGCCGATACGCCGGTACGCGTCCTGGCCTACGACCTGCTGGAGCTGGACGGCGAAGACCTGCGCGCGCTACCGCTGGCCGAGCGCCGCGCGAAGCTCGCCGACGTGCTCGACACGCTCGGTGATCCGCGACTAGTGCTGTCTCCCACCCTTGCCGCAAACGACTGGGACGACGCCGCGGTGCAGCGCGCGCAGGCGCGCGAACGCGGCGTGGAAGGGCTGATGCTCAAGCGTAGCAGCTCGCCCTACCAGAGCGGGCGACGCCGCGGCGACTGGTGGAAGTGGAAGATCGAGCCGCTCACCATCGACGCAGTCATGATCTACGCACAGGCGGGCCATGGCCGACGCAGCACGCTTTACACCGACTACACCTTCGGAGTCTGGGACGGGGAACGGCTGGTGCCGGTGGCGAAGGCTTACTCGGGCCTGGACGACAAGGAAATCCTGCAGCTGGACCGGTGGATCCGCGCGAACACGGTCGAACGCTTCGGCCCGGTGCGCAGCGTGCGCGGCGAACAGGTGTTCGAGCTGGGCTTCGAAGCCGTGAACCGCAGCAGCCGGCATAAATCCGGCATTGCCGTGCGCTTCCCGCGGATCCTGCGCTGGCGCCACGACAAACCGGCCAGCGAAGCGGACACGCTGGCGCAGCTGCAGGCCCTGGCACGGTGACGCGACGCGAGGCGATGGCGCGGCTTACCGCGTGGTTTGCCAGCCGCGGCTGGGCGCCACTGCCGTTCCAGAAGACGATGTGGCGCCACTACCTGGCGGGAGAGTCCGGCCTGCTGCACACGCCCACCGGCAGCGGCAAGACGCTGGCGATGTTCGGTGGTCCGCTGCTGCAGGCGCTGGCCGACCCGCTGCCGCGCACGAGCACCGGCCGCAACGGCAAAACCGTGCCGGCGCTGCAGGTGCTGTGGATCACTCCGCTACGCGCACTGGCCAGCGATACCGCACGGGCGCTGCGCGAACCCCTGTCCGCGCTGGGGCTGGACTGGCAGGTCGGGCTGCGCACCGGCGATGCCAGCGCGCGCGACAAGCGCCTGGCGCGCGAAGGGCGGGTCGACGTGCTGGTGACCACGCCCGAATCGCTGGCCCTGCTGCTCAGCTACCCCGACACGATGGAGCGACTGCGCAGGCTGCGCTGCGTGGTGGTCGATGAATGGCATGAACTGCTGGGCAACAAACGCGGCGTCCTGCTGCAGCTCAACCTGCGCCGCCTGCGCGATGCCCTGCCCACGCTGCAGGTCTGGGGCCTGTCCGCCACGCTGGGCAACCTGGACGAAGCACGCCAGGTCCTGCTGCCCGACCTGCCGGATGCGCCCATGGTGTCAGGGGTCCGTCCACGACCGGTGGCGGTGGAAACCCTGTTGCCCGCGCAGGGCGAACGCTTCCCCTGGGCCGGGCACCTGGGACTGTCACAGCTGCAGCGCGTGCAGCAGAAACTGCTGGCCGTGCGCACCAGCCTGCTGTTCACCAACACCCGCGCGCAGGCCGAGCTGTGGCACCAGGCGCTGGCGGCGGTGTGGCCGGAAGACCCTGACACGCTGGCGCTGCATCATGGTTCGCTGGATCCCGCACAGCGCCGGATGGTCGAGCAGGGCCTGCGCGACGGCGCATTGCGCTGCGTGGTGGCCACTTCCAGCCTGGACCTGGGCGTGGACTTCCCCGCGGTGGACCAGGTGCTGCAGGTCGGCAGCCCGAAAGGCATCGCGCGGCTGGTGCAGCGCGCGGGCCGAGCGCGGCATCGCCCGGGCGAATCCGGCCACATCGTCTGCGTTCCCTCGCATGCGCTCGAGCTGGTCGAGTACGCCGCCGCGCGCCGTGCACTGGCCGCGGGCGTGATCGAAGCGCGCCGCCCCCTGCAGCTTTCGCTGGACGTGCTTGCCCAGCACTGCGTGAGCTGTGCGCTGGGCGGCGGTTTCGAACCGGATGCGCTGCTGGCGCAGGTGCGCCGCACGCATGCGTTCTCATCACTGGACAGCGCGCACTGGCAGGGCGTGCTCGATTTCATCGTACAGGGCGGGCGGGCGCTGGCGCAGTACCCCGACTTCCACAAGGTGGTGCGCGACGAGGACGGCATCTTCCGCGTGCACGACCGCCGCGTGGCGCTGCGGCACCGTCTTTCGATCGGCACCATCACCAGCGATGGCAGCGCCGTGGTGCAGTTCCTGCGCGGGGGCCGGCTGGGCACGGTGGAGGAACAGTTCGTGGGTCGGCTGCGGCCTGGTGATCGGTTCCAGTTCGCCGGGCGCCTGCTCGAACTGGTCCGGCTGGAAAACCTGACCGCGTACGTGAAACTGGCCAAGGGTGGCGACGGCGTGGTGCCGCGCTGGCAGGGCGGACGCCTGCCGCTGTCCGAGGCGCTGGGCCAGGAAATGGAAGCCGTGCTCGCCAGCCCCCCAGACAGTCCGGAGATGCGCTGGCTGGAACCGTTGCTGCGACTGCAGGCCCGCGTGTCGGCGTTGCCGGGTCCATCGCTGCTGCTGGTGGAACAGGTGCGTCGCCGCGAAGGCCAGTTCGTGTTCGTGTATCCGTTCGCCGGCCGCCAGGTCAACGAAGGCATGGCCGCACTCATGGCGCTGCGCTGGACCCGGCTGCAGGCCAACACCTTCGGGTACGCGGCCAACGATTACGGATTCGTGCTGGCACCGGCGCGCGCGGTCGAGATCGATGCGGAACGCGTCGGCACCCTGCTGCAGCCCGAGGGCCTGTTCGAAGATCTGCGTGACAGCCTCAACCTGAGCGAACTGGCGCGCCGCCAGTTCCGCGACATCGCGCGCGTCTCGGGACTGCTGATCCCGGCGCTGCCGGGGCGCACGCCGCGCAGCATGCGCCAGCTGCAGGCTTCGGCCGGCCTGCTATACGACGTGCTGCGCCAGCATGATCCGGAGCATATCCTGCTGGGCCTGGCCGACCGCGAAGTCCTGCACACCCAGCTCGAACTGGGCAATCTCGCCCACGCGCTGCGCCGCTGCCAGTCGCGCACGGTGTGCGTGCAGCAACCCGCCACGCTGGGGCCGTTGTCGTTCCCGCTGTGGGCCGAACGGCTGCGCGGCCAGCTCAGCAATGAAGACTGGAAGACCCGCGTACTGCGCGCGGTCGGCCAGCTGGAGAAACGCCATGCGGACTGACTGCGCGATCACCCTGGCCGGCGAACCCGTGCAGCTGCTGGGAGAACGTGCGCTGTACTGGCCCGCGCGCGAGGCCCTGCTGATCGCCGACCTGCACCTGGGAAAGGCAGACCTGTTCCGGCGTGCCGGGATTGGCCTGCCCAGCGGCGGCACCGGCGATGACCTGGAACGGCTGACCCGCCTGCTCCGGCAGCACCCGGCGCGTACGCTGTGGATCCTCGGCGACGTGCTGCACGGGGCGGCGCACCGCGCGTCCTGGTACCGGCAATGGCAAGGGTGGCGCGAGCAGCATGAAGCGCTCGAGATCGGCGCGTTGGCGGGCAACCATGACCGCGTACTGCCCAAGGCGGACCTTGGCATCACCCTGCTCGGCGAACGGGTGCAGGAAGGCCCGTTCCTGCTGCGCCACGATCCGCAGCCGCATCCAAGCCTGCACGTGCTGTGCGGCCACCTGCATCCACTGGCGCGACTGCCGGGCATGCAGCGGCGCTGGCCCGCGTTCTGGTTGCGTGACGGCCTGACCGTACTGCCGGCCTATTCGCGTTTCACTGCGGGGATCGCGCCGGTATTGGACGCGGGTGAACGCCTGGTGGCGTGCGTGGAAGACGCCGCGATCGCGCTGCCGCCATCGCGCTAGGGCCTCAGGCGGCGTCCATCAACCGGATTTCGGGTGCGTGGGGATTGCGCCGCACCGGTTGGCCGAGGACCTCGGCCAGCATCGAACGCGCCACCGAGCGGATGCGCGCGTGGTGTTCCGGTGCTGCATGGGTGACCAGGCTGGTGACATGAAAATCGAAGACATCTTCCATCACATCCGGCTGATCCTCGTGCAGCATCTGCAACAGTCCGCGCAGCTTGCAGAGTTCGGATTCGAGAACGTCGGCCGGGAACAGCATGTCTTTCTCCTTCAGGGGTACGGGAACCTTGTGCCACGAACGAGGTGACTCCCCTGTCAATGAATGGGGGTCTCCCGTTCATCCTCTACGACACGCGCGGCCATCGAGGCGACGAAACCCGGCGACAGTCCGAGCTTTCCCCACCAGCCACGCTGGGTGCCGCTCAATACGCGCAGCATGTGTCCACGCCCGCCCGGCAGGTTGCCCATCGGCTTGAACAGGACGTTGCGCGCCCCCGCCAGCACATCGCGCTCGGACTGGAACACCGGAGTCAGCCAGCGGCTCCAGAACTGGTAGACACCTACGTGCGCGCTGCGCTGCGCCTGGTAGGCCTGCAGCGCGACGTCGGTGGCCGGGTGTGCGCGCAATGCATCACGCAGCGCCAGCGCATCCATCAGCGCCATGTTCACCCCCTGCCCCAGCTGCGGACTCATCGCATGGGCCGAATCTCCGGCGAGCACCAGCCGGTCGCGGTGCCAGTGCGTCATCACCGTGTCGCGATAACCGGCACGGGCCAGCTGGGCGCCGTCGGTGATGCCCTGGAGGCGTTCGTGCGCCTGTGGCCACAAGGCCTGGACTTCCTCCAGCCAGCGCGGCAGGCCATCACGCTCCCAGTGCGTGAAGCGGTCACGCGGCAGGCTCCAGAAAAAACTGAGTCGCGGCTGCGCGTCACCGGGTCGCGTCCCCACCGGCAGCAGGCCGATCATCTTGCGCGCGGCCACGTAGCGTTGCCGCAACTCGTCGTGGTGCGGCCAGTCACCGCCCGGCAGCAGGCACCACAGCGCGCCCCACGGATACTCGCGGTCCAGCCGCGTGCCCTGCACCAGCGTGCGCAGCGATGACGCCGAGCCGTCCGCGGCGATGACCAGGTCATAGGGGCCATGCCACTGCCCGCGCGCGTCGCGGAGGCGCCCCGCAGCGCAGTCGACGTCGACGATGGCGGTGTCGGCCTGCAGGTGGCCCGGCTGTTCCCAGGCCTGCGCCAGCAGCGAGAACAGGGCCCCGCGCTGCATGCCGATGCCATGCAGGTGCGCGTGCAGTGCGGCGTAGCGCATGTCCATCACTGCGCGTCCGCACGGCGTGTCGCCGTACAGGCGGCGCACCGCTGCGCCGTGCTGCAGCACCTGCGGCAGCAGGCCCATCTGCCACAGCACGTCCAGACCGCTGGGTTGCAGCAGGAACCCGGCGCCCACGGGCCCCGGTGTCGGCGCGCGCTCGAACACGTGCACCTTGTGATCGTCGCGTGAAAGCAGCACCGAGAGGGCCTGCCCTGCGGTGCCGTAACCGACGATGGCGATACTGCGCTGCTTCATCCGACATCCTGTCCAGGTGCTAAAAAAAACCCCGCCGAAGCGGGGTTTTCAATGCGCGATCGGGGAAATTACTCGCCGACCGGCACGATGTTCGAGGCCTGGGCGCCCTTCGGGCCCTGGGTCACGTCATAGGTGACCTTCTGGTTTTCAGCCAGGGTGCGGAAGCCCTTGGCGTTGATAGCGGAGAAGTGCGCGAAGACGTCGGCGCTGCCATCCTCCGGAGAGATAAAGCCAAATCCCTTGGCGTCGTTGAACCACTTCACGGTACCGTTCGGCATGGTAATGCAAGACCTTCTTCAATGAATGGGTGGTGTACGCTCAACCAGCGCACTGCCGGAGTATGCAAACCTTGTCAGGCAATGACAATCACCCGCGTGCCAATTCGCCAATCAGTTCCGGCAATCCGGCGGAAGCCGCGTCAACATTGGCCAGCACCTCGGCCATCGTGATCTCGTCGCCATCGCCACAGCCGGCCGCCCAGTTCGCCACGATTGCCAGGCAGGCGTAGTCCAGCCCGAGCTCACGGGCCAGCCCGGCCTCAGGCATGCCGGTCATCCCGACCAGGTCGCAGCCATCGCGGCGCATGCGCGCGATTTCCGCGTTGGTCTCCAGGCGCGGGCCCTGCGTGGCGCCATAGCAGCCGCCGTCCTGCAGGCGCACGCCGGTTACCTTGGCCGCGGCCAGCACCTTGCTGCGCAGCATCGGCGTGTAGGGATGGCCGAAATCGACATGCAGCACCTCGCTGCCCGGCTCCTCGCTGAGCGTGGAGATGCGGCCCCAGGTGTAGTCGATCAGCTGCTCAGGACAGGCCAGCACGCGCGGACCGAAGTGCTCGGTGATGCCGCCCACGGTGTTGAGGGCCAGCACGCGCGTGGCGCCGATCTGCTGCAACGCAGCAAGGTTGGCGCGATAGTTGATCTTGTGCGGCGGCAGGGAATGCCCCTCGCCGTGACGGGCGAGGAAGGCGACCCGCTGGCCGAGCAGCGTGCCGACCCGGATCGGGCCGGACGGAGTGCCGTAGCGGGTTTCCACCGCGTGGCTGGTCACGTCGTCGAGCTGGGCCAGCTTGTAGACACCGGTGCCGCCGATCACGGCCAGGCTGATGGATTCCATGGGCGTTGCTTATTCCTTCATTGCGTAGATGGCCGGCACGCCGCGCAGGCCTTCGTTGACATCCATGCCGAAGCCGAACACGTAGCGGTCGGGCAGTTCGACACCGGCGTAATCGGCCTTGACGTCGGGCAGCGCGCGGTCGTGCCGCTTCACCGTCAGCGCGGCGATGCGGACGTCGGTGGCGCCCTGCTCCAGGCACCAGGTGCGCACGCCCTGCAGGGTGAAGCCTTCGTCCAGGATGTCGTCGACCAGCAGCACGCGGCGGCCGAACAGCGAGGTGGCGGGCTTGTGCTTCCAGACCAGCTCGCCGCCGGTCAGTTCGCCCCGGTAACGGGTGGCGTGCAGGTAATCGAACTGCAGGTCCTGGCCGCGCGCGCCGAGTTCAAGCGCCAGTTGGCCGGCGAACGGGAGCGCGCCGTGCATGATCGACAGGAACAGCGGCACCTCGCCCTTGTAGTCGGCCGCGATGCCATCGGCGATGCGCGCGATGGCCGCATCGATGGTGGGGCGGTCGACCAGCAGGTCGGCCTGGGCCAGGGCCTGGGAAATGGTGAGGTTGGGCATCAGACGATTCTTCCAAGGGTGTCGAGCAAACGGGATTGGGAGCTGCCATGGCGGGCGTCGGCCAGCAGGCCGTCCCAGCCAAGCGCGCCGCGGCCGATCAGGCCAAGCAGCGCGGCAGTATTGAGAGTGCGGCCGTGCACGGCGTGCAGCGCTTCGTCGACCAGTTCGGGATGGCAGACCAGCACCACGTCGCACCCGGCGTCCAGGTGGGCATGTACGCGCGCGGCCACGCCACCGGCAGAGAACGAGGCGGCCATGCCGATGTCGTCGGAGAACACCACGCCGCGGAAGCCCATCTCGCCACGCAGGATCTGCTGGATCCAGCGCGAGGAATAGCCGGCCGGCTCCGGCGCGACCTGCGGGTAGACCACGTGCGCCATCATCACCGCGTCGGCACCGGCATCGATGCCGGCCGCGAACGGCACCAGGTCCAGCGCGCGCAGCGCATCGAGCGGACGCGGATCGCTGGCGGCGGCCACGTGGGTATCTTCCAGCACGCTGCCGTGGCCGGGGAAATGCTTGAGGGTGGCGGCCATGCCGACGCTGTGCATGCCGCGCACGTAGGCGCGGGTGAACGCGGCCACCACCTGCGGGTCGGCGCTGAAGGCGCGGTCGCCGATGGCGCGGTTGCCACGGGCCAGGTCGACCACCGGGGCGAAGCTGAGGTCCACGCCGCTGGCGCGCACTTCACTGGCCATCAGCCAGGCATGCTGCTCGGCCAGCGCCAGCGCGGCGTCCGGGTCACGCGCGTATGCCGCATCGAAGCCCTGCAGCGGGGGCAGGTCACTGAAGCCTTCGCGGAACCGCTGCACGCGCCCGCCTTCCTGGTCCACGCAGACCAGCAGCGGGCGCGGGGCCGCGGCGCGGATCGCGGCCGACAGCTCCGCCACCTGCTGGCGCGAAGCGAAATTGCGCTTGAACAGGATGACGCCGGACACGGCATCGTGCTGCAGCCAATCGCGTTCCTGGGCAGTAAGTTCGGTCCCGGCAACGCCGATCACGAGCATGGGTTGATCTCCAAAACGGGGCGCCATGATGGCGCACTGCCGCATTGTCGCAGAAGTCCTGAAGCGTGGCAGCCGGGCAGAGCCCGGCTCTACCAGGTTGTGTAGGGATGGGCGGCCAGGGCGAGGTTGTAGTAGCGGACGTCGTCGGTGACTTCGTCCCCGGCCCATTCAGGGAGGTCGATGGGCTGGTCGGCGTGCTCGAGCTCGACCTCGGCCACCACCAGCCCGGCGTTGTCGCCCAGGAACTCGTCCACTTCCCACAACAGGCCGCCGTGGCGGACCAGGTGCCGGCGCTTGTCGATCAGGCCGCCGACGCACAGCGCCAGCAGCGCACGCGCGTCCTCGACCGGGATCGGGTAATCGAATTCCTGGCGGGTGTGGCCGATCTCGCGCGATTTGAGGTTGAGGAACGCCGCATCGCCTTGGATGCGGACCCGCACCGAGGCCTTCTGCGCGCCGCTCTCGATCGCCGCGGTGTCGTTCACATAGCCCTGCGCCATCGGGATCACCGCGTGCGCGGCGGCCTGCCAGGCGTCGCTGGTGACCAGGAACTTGCGTTCGATCTCCAGCCCCATCTCAGCGCTTCTCGAACACGGCGATGCTTTCCACGTGTGCCGTGTGCGGGAACATGTCCATCGCACCGGCCGACACCAGGGTGAAGCCCTGTTCGTTGACCAGGTAGCCGGCATCGCGGGCCAGCGAGCCGGGGTGGCAGCTGACGTAGACGATCCGCTTGAACTGCTTCAGCGGCAGCTGCTGCAGCACTTCGATCGCGCCCGAGCGCGGCGGGTCCAGCAGCAGCTTGTCGAAGCCCTGCCGCATCCACGGGGTCTGGCGCTGGTCCTGGGTCAGGTCGGCCGCGAAGAACTGCGCATTGTCCAGCCCGTTGCGCGCGGCGTTTTCCTTCGCCCGCGCCACCAGCCCGGCCTCGCCTTCCACGCCGACCACTTCGCGCACGGTGCGCGCCAGCGGCAGGGTGAAGTTGCCCAGCCCGCAGAACAGGTCCAGTACGCGCTCGTCCGGGCCGGCGTCCAGCAGTTCCAGCGCCAGGGCGATCATCTTTTCGTTGAGCTTCGCGTTGACCTGGATGAAGTCCAGCGGCCGGAACGCCAGCTCCACGTTCCACGGGGCCAGCCGGAACGACAGCGGCACGTCACCGGGCAGCAGCGGGTGCACCGATTCGACGCCGCCGGGCTGCAGGAAGATCGCAAAGCCGTGTTCGGCCCCGAAGCCGGCCCAGGCGGCCTTGTCGGCATCGCTGAGCGGCTGCATGTGGCGGATGGTCAGGACGATGGCGTCGTCGCCGGCGATGAACTCGACCTGCGGGATGTCGCGTTTGCCGTCCAGGGTTTCGATGAACGCCGACAACGCGGCCACCTTCATCCCGATTTCCGGGATCACGGTCAGGCACTGGCTCAGGTCTGCGACGAAGCGCGGATCCTGCTCGCGGAAGCCGACCAGGGTCTTGTCCTTCTTTTCCACCCGGCGCACCGAGAAGCGCCCCTTGCGGCGATAGCCCCAGCTGTCCCCGACCAGCGGCGGCAGCACCGTGCCGGGGGTGACGTGACCGATCCGGGTCAGGTTGTCCAGCAGCACGCGCTGCTTGGCCACGATCTGCTGGCCTTCGTCCAGGTGCTGCAGGACGCAGCCGGCGCAGACGCCGAAATGCGGGCAGCGCGGGTTGACGCGCTGCGGCGAGGCCTGCAGGACCTCGACGGTCCGGGCCTCGTCGAAGTGCCGGTTGCGGGCGGTCGGTTCGGCGCGCACCACCTCGCCCGGCAGCGCGCCGGAAATGAAGGTGACCTTGCCACCCTCGCCTTCACGGCGGGCAACGCCCCGGCCGTCATGGCTGAGGTCAAGGATGTCGGTCTGGAACGGGGTACGGTCGAGTCGGGAGCGGGATCGGGCCACGTGGCAACAGGCTGCGGGCAAAAAGGGTGCGTATTGTCGCAGATACGCAGCCCGGACTGCCGCGTGTTCACGCTGGGGCGCTTGCAGGACGCCATATTGTGTTTAATATGCACATAGCTGACATGGAGGCAGCCCCAATGCAGAAGACCCCGAGGGCGGCCATGCCCCGATTACTGCTCGTCGAGGACGACACCATCAGCCGCGGCTTTTTTCGCGCCGCGCTGGAAACGCTGCCGGCCCATGTAGACACCGCCGATTCGCTGGCGTCGGCGCTGGAGCGTGGCAGCGGCAGCGAGCACGATCTCTGGCTGATCGACGTGAACCTGCCCGACGGCAACGGCAGCGAGCTGCTGCGCGCCCTGCGCCTGTCGCGCCCGGACACCCCGGCACTGGCCCATACGGCCGATGGCGACACCAGCATCCACGCCCGTCTGCGCGATGCCGGATTCAGCGAGACCCTGGTCAAACCGCTGAGCCGTGAACTGCTGCTGCAGGCGGTGCGCCGGGCGTTGGTCAACAGCCCCGGCAGCGCTGCGGTGGCGTCCACCGGCACGGGGCCTGAATCCGAGCGCGAAGACTGGGACGAGATCACCGCCCTGGCAGCACTGAATGGGCAGCGCCAGCACCTTGTCGCCCTGCGCGAGCTGTTCCTGGCCGAGCTGCCCGGGGTCCGCGACGCCGTGGCCCAGGCGGTCCAGCAGCACGATGTGGGCACGCTGAAGGGCCAGCTGCATCGCCTGCAGGCCAGCTGCGGCTTCGTCGGCGCCGCCCGCCTGGCGCGCGCGGTACGCCAGCTGCACCAGATGCCCGAGTCCAACGGCGCCCACACCCAGTTCAAGGCGGCCGTAGAGTCCCTGTTGCATTAGGCCCCCACGCACACGAATCACCGGCGGCGCGCCAGATCCTCCAGCATCTCCCACGACTTCAGCCCGCGCCCGCCCAGATGGTGCAGCAGCACCGCACGCATGCCCCGGCGCAGGCTGGCCAGGTCCTCCGTGCCCGGGTGCACGTCTCCGGCCAGCGCCAGCAGTGCACTGCCGGTCGCCGTTCCCCGACGCGGATCGGTCCCGCGCTCGCTCAGCAACCTTCGCGGCCCCTCCAGCGGGTCCAGCTCATACCGGGCCGCAGGATCGATCGGTTCGCCATCACTGCCATGGGCCAGGTCGAAACCGAACCCCAGCGCTTCCAGCAGGTCGCGCTCGAACCGTCGCAGCGTCCAGGCCAACGGCTCGGCGGCGGCAAGCCGCTGCCGCACCAGTCCATAGTGGTCGTACAACTCCGGAAGCGGGTCCTGGCGGGGCGCCAGCCGCATCACCAGTTCATTGACGTAGAACCCGGCCAGCATCGCGTCGCCGCCCAGCCGTGGCGCCGCATCCAGCGCTTCGGCGCCGCGAAGCTGGGCCAGTTCGCCACGTTGCACGGCGCTGAAGCGGATCCACTGCAGGGGCTGCAGGGCGGCGCGCAGCGCCTGGCTGCGCGGACTGCTTACCCCGCGGGCCAGCAGGCCGATCCGGCCGTGCTGTTCGCTGAGCACTTCGACCAGCAGGCTGGTCTCCCGCCACGAGCGGGCATGCAGCACGAAGGCGGGTTCGTCATCGATGCGCATGGCCGGGGGCGTGGCGAGGCAACCCTGCCGGGCTTACTCGTAACCGAACGCCTTCAGCGCGGCTTCGTCGTCCGACCAGCCTTCACGCACGCGCACCCAGGTCTCCAGGAACACCTTGGCCCCGAACAGACGCTCCATCTGCAGGCGCGACTTGGCGCCGATCTCCTTCAGGCGGGTACCGGCCTTGCCGATCACGATGGCCTTCTGGCCTTCGCGCTCGACCCAGATCACCGCGCCGATGCGCAGCAGGTTGCCGTCTTCGACGAAACGCTCGATCTCCACCGTGGTGGCGTACGGCAGCTCTTCGCCCAGCTGGCGCATGAGCTGCTCGCGGACCAGTTCGCCGGCCAGGAAACGCTGGCTGCGGTCGGTGATTTCATCCTCGCCGAACATCGGCGGGGCTTCAGGCAGCAGCTTGAGCAGGTCGCGCACCAGCGCCTCCAGCCCATTGCGCTTCTGCGCCGAAATGGGGTGCACGGCCGCAAAGGTGCGGCCCTCGGTGACCTGCTGCAGGAACGGCAGCAGCGCGGCCTTGTCCTTGAGCCGGTCGACCTTGTTGACCACCAGCACCACCGGGATGCCGGCATCGCTCAGGACGTTGAAGGCCAGGGTGTCCTCCTCGTCCCAGCGGCCGGCTTCGATCACCAGCATGCCGGCGTCCACGCCTTCGAGCGAGCCGCGCGCGGCGCGGTTCATCACCCGGTTCATGGCGCGCTTCTGCACGCGGTGCAGGCCGGGGGTGTCGACCAGCACCAGCTGCCCTTCCGGGTAGCTGGCGATGCCCAGCAACCGGTGCCGCGTGGTCTGCGGGCGGTTGGAGACGATGCTGACCTTGGCGCCGACCAGCGCGTTGGTCAGGGTCGACTTGCCGACGTTGGGGCGGCCAATGACGGCCACGCTGCCGCAATGATGGGGGGTTGCTTCGCTCACTTGGAATCCAGTTGCTCGAGGGCGGCGGCCGCCGCCTGTTGTTCGGCCAGCCGTCGCGAGGCACCTTCGCCTTCGGTGCTGACAGCGGGATCGGCTACGCCGCAGCGCACCCGGAAAGTCTTGGCATGATCGTCGCC
This sequence comes from uncultured Stenotrophomonas sp., assembly GCF_963519925.1. Lineage (NCBI taxonomy): Bacteria > Pseudomonadati > Pseudomonadota > Gammaproteobacteria > Lysobacterales > Lysobacteraceae > Stenotrophomonas > uncultured Stenotrophomonas sp. The sequence goes on from NZ_CAUQPH010000062.1 coordinate 16,495, forward strand.
CGATTCTGACACCAATTCGTACTGGGGCAGTGCCTTCTGTCGGCCCTGCAGCCATTCCTGCAGGCGGGTCTTGGGGTCCTTCTCGGGCTTGCCGGTGGCCGGCAGCGCCTCCATGGATGCCGCGAACCAGGGCAGCACCACCGCCTGGCAGGCGGCAAACCCCGCGTCCAGGTAGATCGCCGCCACCACCGCTTCCAGCGCGTCGGCCAGGATCGAGTCGCGGCGGTGTCCGCCCGACTTCATTTCGCCAGGACCCAGGGTGAGCCGGTCGCCCAGTTCCAGGGTGCGGGCGATCACCGCCAGCGCCCCTTCACGCACCAGCTCGGCCCGGGCCCGGGTCAGTGCGCCCTCGTCGGCCTTCGGCCAGCGCAGGTACAAGGCCTGGGCCACCATCATGTTGACGATGCTGTCGCCAAGGAACTCCAACCGTTCGTTGTTGGGGGTTCCGGCGCTGCGATGCGTCAGGGCCTGCTGCAGCAGGCCCGGATCCTGGAAGACGTGACCGATGCGGTCACCACGTTGGAAAGTGTTAGTCGGCACCGCTGAGGGTCAATTCCTGGTGTGCTTCGAATTTTCCAACCACGTCGAGGTTGCCGATCAGCGGGCGACGCACTTCGTAGTTGACCTTCATGTTCCAACCCCCGCTGACCCGTTCGAACTTCACGTTGGACGGCTTCACGTTGTCGGAATAGTTGATGTACAGGCGGCGGAAGAACATCTCCGATACCTGCCCGGGTTCCTTGTTGGCCACGCCGGGTTCCTGCGCCACGCCCTTGAGCGCGGATTTGACCGCATAGAACTCCGAATACATCGGAAACAGCTTCATGCCGATGTACAGGCCGAACCCCACCACGGCCAGCACGACCAGGAACGAGGTCAGGGTCATGCCACGCTGCGTTTTCATCATCTTCATTGCGATCTCCCCAGATGCGCTTTTGACATGGAATCAGTTGATGCCGGTACCAATGCGGGACGGTTCGAAGCCATCCTTGCAGAACCAGCCCGAGCAGTTCAGCCAGATCAGGAAGGCCTTGCCGCGGACGTTCTGTTCCGGCAGCAGGCCCCAGAAACGGCCGTCATCGCTGTTGTCGCGGTTGTCGCCCATCACCAGGTACTTGCCCGCCGGCACGGTCCACTGGCCCTCGCCACGCGGGTAGTCGGTCTCCAGCACGGTGTGCGTGCGGCCCGGCAGGTGCTCCACCAGCAGGGACGCGCCCTCGCCTTGGCCACGGTGCCCAGCATACAACCCCTTGCTCTCGTACTTGAGGGGGGTGCCGTTGAGGATCACCTGGTCGCCCTGGAAGGCGATCTCGTCGCCCGGCACGCCGATCACGCGCTTGATGAAGTTCTCGCCCTTGTTCGGGTCATTGTCGGAATGGCCCGGGAAGTGGAACACCACCACGTCGCCGCGCGCCGGCTCGCCGATCGGCACGACCTTGGCATTGTTCAGCGGCAGGCGCAGGCCGTAGGCGAACTTGTTGACCAGGATGAAGTCGCCGATCAGCAGATTGGGCATCATCGAGCTGGACGGGATCTTGTACGGCTCTGCAATGAAACTGCGCACCACCAGCACGATCGCCAGTACCGGGAAGAACGCCCGGGAGTAGTCCACCAGCACCGGCTCGCTGTCCAGCAGTCCGGCCCGCCGGGCGCGGGCCCTGGCGAAGTACAGCTTGTCGGCGAGCAGGATCAGGCCCGACGCCAGGGTCAGTACGACCAGCAGGATTTCAAACAGTTTCATGCAGTGTCCTTGGGAACGGGAGCCTTACTTGTCCATCTGCAGCACGGCCAGGAAGGCTTCCTGCGGAATCTCCACGCGGCCGACCTGCTTCATGCGCTTCTTGCCTTCCTTCTGCTTCTCCAGAAGCTTCTTCTTGCGCGAAACGTCGCCACCATAGCACTTGGCCAGCACGTTCTTGCGCATCGCCTTGACCGTGGTACGGGAGATGATCTGCGAGCCGACCGCGGCCTGGATGGCCACGTCGAACATCTGCCGCGGGATCAGGTCCTTCATCTTCTCGCACAGCTCGCGGCCGCGCCGGTCGGCATGGCTGCGGTGCACGATCAGCGACAGCGCGTCGACTTTGTCGCCATTGATCAGCACGTCCACGCGGACGAACGGACCGGCATCGAAACGCACGAACTGGTAGTCCAGCGAGGCGTAGCCGCGGCTGACCGACTTGAGCTTGTCGAAGAAGTCCAGCACCACTTCGGCCATCGGCAGCTCGTAGCTGATCTGCACCTGGCTGCCCATGTAGTTGATGCCGATCTGGCTGCCGCGCTTTTCCTCGCACAGCTTGATGATGTTGCCGATGTACTCCTCGGGGGTGAGCACGTTGGCACGGATGATCGGCTCGCGGATTTCATCGACCATGTTCACCGGCGGCAGCTTGGCCGGGTTGTCCATGTTGATGATGGTGCCGTCGGTCTTGAGGACCTCGTAGACCACGGTCGGCGCGGTGCTGATCAGGTCCAGGTTGTACTCGCGCTCGAGGCGCTCCTGCACGATTTCCATGTGCAGCATGCCCAGGAAGCCGCAGCGGAAGCCGAAGCCCATCGCCTCGGAGCTTTCCGGCTCGAAACGCAGCGCCGCATCGTTCAGGCGCAGCTTGTCCAGCGCCTCGCGCAGGTCCGAGTAGTCTTCGGCGTCGACCGGAAACAGGCCGGCGAACACGCGCGGCTGCATTTCCTGGAAGCCGGGCAGCGGCGCCGGGGCCGGGTCGGCGGCCAGGGTCAGGGTGTCGCCGACCGGCGCGCCGTGCACGTCCTTGATGCTGGCCGTGACCCAGCCCACTTCGCCCGCGCGCAGGGCCGGCAGGACCTTGCGCTTGGGGGTGAACACGCCGACGTTGTCGACCTGGTGGTTGCGGCCGGTCGACATCACCTGCAGCTTGTCGCCGGCCTTGATCTGGCCCTGCATGACGCGCACCAGCGAAACCACGCCGAGGTAGTTGTCGAACCAGGAGTCGATGATCAGCGCCTGCAGCTTGTCGGTATCGCGCGGCACCGGCGGCGGAATGCGATGCACGATCGCTTCCAGCACGTCGACCACGTTCAGGCCGGTCTTGGCGCTGACCGGCACCGCATCGGTGGCGTCGATGCCGATCACCGCTTCGATCTCGGCCTTGGCGCGCTCGATATCGGCGGTGGGCAGGTCGATCTTGTTGATCACCGGCACCACTTCCAGGCCCTGCTCGACCGCGGTGTAGCAGTTGGCCACCGACTGCGCTTCCACGCCCTGGGCGGCGTCGACCACCAGCAGCGCGCCTTCGCAGGCGGCCAGCGAGCGGCTGACTTCATAGGAGAAGTCGACGTGGCCGGGGGTGTCGATGAAGTTCAGGTGGTAGGTCTGGCCATCTTTGGCAACGTACGGCAGCGACACCGACTGGGCCTTGATGGTGATGCCGCGCTCGCGCTCGATTGGATTGGAGTCGAGCACCTGCGCCTCCATCTCGCGGGCCTGGAGGCCACCGCAAAGCTGGATGATGCGGTCGGCCAGCGTGGACTTGCCGTGGTCGACGTGGGCGATGATGGAGAAGTTGCGGATGTTCCGCATCGAATCAGAGGACATAGGTGGCGGCGGCGCGGCGCGTCGTCAGGATAACGGCACATTATCGCATGGCAGGCCCCTCCCCGCGTGCCGGGGCGCCAAATGCGACCGGGCCCGCCGAAGCGGGCCCGGAAACGCAGCAGGGACGGGACTTACTGCCCGGTCTTGACCGCCACGAAGGCGCTGTTGCTGCCCGCGCGCACCAGCAGCATCACCACGTCGCCCTTCTTGTAGCCGCCCAGCGCCTTGTTCAGTGCAGCCACGCTGCCGACCGGGGTGCGCCCGACCTGCAGGATCACCATGCCCGGCGACAACCGGGCATCGCGGGCAGCCTGGCCCTTGACGCTGGTGATGCGCACGCCTTCGCCCGCGTCCAGCCCCAGCTGCTGGCGCTGCGGGGCGGTCAGGTCGGCCACATCCAGGCCCAGCAGGGCGTTGGCACCCACCTGCGGCGCCGCGTCCGCGGCAGCCGGACCGGCGGTGCCGCGGGCGGCATCCTCGGCCAGCTCGGTCAGGGTCGCGGTGATCTCACGCTCCTTCCCGTCGCGCAGCACGCCCAGGCGGACCTTGCTGCCCGGTGCCTGGGCGCCGATCAGCGGCGGCAGGTCGCTGAAGGTGTTGATCGGGGTGCCGTTGACCGAGCGGATCACATCGCCGACTTCCAGCCCGGACCTGGCTGCGGCACTGCCCGGGACCAGCTCGTTGACCAGCGCACCGCGGCTGTCGGGCAGGTTGAAGCCCTGCGCCACGTCGCCGGTGATGGCGCCGACGATCGCGCCCAGCTGGCCACGGCTGACCCGCCCGTTCTTCTTGATCTGTTCGACCGCGCCCATGGCCAGGTCGATCGGGATCGCGAAACTGATGCCCATGTAGCCGCCGGAGGCGGAGAAGATCTGCGAGTTGATGCCGACCACTTCACCCCGGGTGTTGAGCAGCGGACCGCCCGAATTACCCTGGTTGATCGCTACGTCGGTCTGGATGAACGGCACGTAGCGCTGGTCCTGGCCGCCGGTGCTGCGCCCGACCGCACTGACCACGCCGGCGGTGACCGAGTGGTCCAGGCCGAACGGCGAGCCAATCGCGACCACCCACTGGCCGGGCTTGAGCGTGTTGGAATCGCCCACGCGTACCGTCGGCAGGTTCTTCGCATCGATCTTCAGCAGGGCCACGTCGTACTGCTGGTCGCTGCCGACCACCTTGGCCGTGAACTCGCGGCGGTCGCCGAGCTTGACCTTCACTTCGCCGGCGTCGGCCACCACATGGTGGTTGGTCAGCACGTAGCCGTCAGGCGAAATGATGAAGCCCGAGCCCATGCCGCGGCCGCGGATGCCCGGCCCCTGGTCCTCGCCACCGGGCTGGCCCGGCATCTGGAAATCGGGGCCGAAGAAGCGGCGGAAGAATTCCGGCATTTCATCGTCGCCCGGTCCCGGGCCGGCGCCGCGCGCCTGGCGGTTGCTGCGCACGATGGTGGTTTCGATGTTCACCACGCCCGGCCCAACCTGTTCGACCAGGTTGGTGAAGTCCGGCAGGCCACTGACCAGCGGCGCGGCCGGGGCACGCGGCGCGGCGGCGGCCTGGGCGGCGG